>NZ_LZLL01000143.1:0-21098 GCF_001669335.1 Mycobacterium sp. 1245852.3
ACAGCATCTCGGCCAGCAGCACGCAGCCGTTGATGTTGGTGAACACCAGCGTGCTGGTCACGCTTTCGGTGCAGAACATCGCCAGCAGCAGGGCGGGCGCGGCCACCGAGGCCAGCGTGAACTTGAACATCCGCAGCAGCAGGTACCAGGCGATCAGAATCGCGACGGTGTTGATTCCGATGAACAGGAACCGCGACGGCGTGAACGGCAGGTACCCGAACGGGGCCATCAGCAGCGTGCCGCCCGGCGGGTACAGGTAGTGCGGGTCGACGTAGTCGAAGTGCTCGTTGTAGATGTCCCAGCCGTGCCGGAAGTTCAGGACAGCGCGGTAGACGGGTTTGAAGTCGTCGGTGATGTTCCCGTTGAGGGTGAGCACGATGCTGCGGTGCAGGACCGAGAGGATGGCCAGCGGCCACAACGCCATCCGCAGCACGGCCGCGACGCTCGGTGCGCCGGTGCGGGGACCAAAGGCGGCCAGGGTCCGGTCACGCAGGCCGGTTCGGGTCGATTCAGCTGCCGTCACCAGCGCACCGTACACCGGCGCCCGAGGGCGCCGGAAAGCAGCGTCAGGCCGGGCAGTAGGTGTCGGTGTTGGGCAATTTGCCGCTGTTGAGGTAGCCGATCAGCGGCGGCACCGCGCAGCCGGAGAAGATGCTGGCGCCGTGCCCGATGCCCTGCCACATCACCCGCTTGCTGGCGGCGTTGGCGTTGATGATGCTGGCTGCGGTGGCCGCGACGCCGTCGGTGCCGACGATCGGGTCGTTCTGCACGCCGAGCAGCAGCACGTCGACCTTGAGGGTCTTCGGCGTGGGCGGCGGGGAGCCGGTGGGCCAGTGCACGCACTTGACCATGTTGAGCGCGGCGACGGTGCCGAATTCGGGGTAGAGCTTGCCCCAGGCGACGACGAGTTCGCGCACCCGGTCCGGGGTGGGGCGGTTGACCGCGTCGCTGCACACGTTGACGAACTGGCCGTCGGAGTCCTGGACGGCGTTGGCGTGGTTGATCAGATTGTTCAGCGCGTTGGTGTCGCCGGAGCGCGCGCCGGCCAGCGCGTTGGCCAGGTTGGTGGTGGCGTTGACGCGGCCGTCGGAGGGATAACCGAGTGCGACGGTGATGGCGTTGGCCACCTGTGCCACCGACGCGCCGCCGGGGCCATGACCGGCGCGGGCGTCGGCCAGCAGGGCGCTGACGGCGCCCTTGGGGTCCGCGCCCAGCGCGCAGCTCACCGCGATGCACTGGGCGGCGAACGCGTCGAGCGCGGCCTGCTGTCCCTTGACCTGTTGCTCGGCGGCGGCTTCGGCGTTGGTGCCCAACGCAACCGGTGAGTCGAGGATCAGCCGGGCCACCTTGTCCGGCCGCGATCCGGCGTAGGCCAGCGCCACCTGCGCGCCGTTGCCGATGCCGACCAGCGCCAGGGCGGGCACGTCCCACAGGGCGCGCAGCCGCTCGATGTCCGAGGCGGCGTGCGCGTTGTCGTAGGAGGAGGCGTTCGGCCCGATGCCGACGGCGTCGCCGCAGTTGGTGGTGGCGGTGTTGGACACCTCGGACAGGTTGGCCACCGGGTCGTCGCCGGTCTGGAACTGCGACTGGTCGCGCATCTGTTGGCGGTCGAACTTGTCCCGGCAGTCGATGGGACTCGACATGCCGATACCGCGGCGGTCGACGGAGACGATGGGGTGGCTGGCCAGCACGTCGGCGCCCGACCGGGACAACCAGACCGGCAGCTGCGCCGAGGACGGCAGATCGGAGCCGGTGGTGAAGACCAGCGGGCCGGCGTCCTGGGGTGTCTGGCTGGAGCGGGCGCGCACCACACCGATGCTCAGGGTGCCGCCCCCGCCGTTGACCGGGTCCAGGTCGGCGTCGTAGGTCGCGCAGTCCAACTGGACACCGGCGGCGGCGGGGACGGCCGCGTCGGCGAACACCCGCGAGGTGCAGTCGTGCCACGCCAGGTCGTTCTTGGGTGCCGCGATCGGCGGCGGCCCGCTGGGCGGCGGCTTGGAGGTCGCCGCTCCCTGGGGTCGCGCACCGGAATTGGTGGCGAACCGCGGGTCGGCGGCCAGCCCCGGGACGCAGCCGGCCAGCAACGCGGTCACCGCAACCAGGATCGTGGCGCACGTGTACGGCCGACTCATGCCGACCACAGTAGCTAGGCCCTGACGTAGCGGGTGTAAAGGTAGCCGGCGTCGTCGGTCAGGACGTGGGCGCATCGCATCCGGGTGAGCAGCTGCCCCGAGCCGGTGGCGATGCGTCGTGCCTGGCCGCCGACGAGGCAGGGCGCGATCGTCAGGCACAGCTCGTCGAGCAGGTCGCGCCGGATCAGCGAGTCCAGCAGCGTCGGCCCGCCCTCGGTGAGGACGCGGCGCATGCCGCGCGCGCCGAGGGCAGCCAACAGGGCGGCCTCGTCCACCTTCTCGGGATCGTGGCCCGAGCAGTCGAGCACCTCGCACAGGCCGCTGAGCGCCCGGCGTGTCTGCTCGACCGCCGCGGTGCAGGTGAGCACCAGCGGCTGCACCTCGGTGCGGGTGAACACCGCCATGTCCCGGTTGAGGTGGCCCGATCCGGTCACGATCGCCAGCTGGGGGACCTCGCTTTGCCCGCGGGCCTGCCGGTGCTGACGCTGGGCGACGGACAGCTGCGCCCCGGAGTAACCCTCGATCCGCACGGTGCCCGCACCGACCACGATGACGTCGGCGAGTTCACGCAACAGGTTGAAGATCAACCGGTCGCCCGGGCCGCCCATGGCGCCGCTGCTGCCACCGGAGGTGGCCCCGCCGTCGACGCTGGCGATGAAGTTCGCCCGCACCCACGTCCCGTCGTGTGCGGGATAGCCATAGAGTCCGGGGAGGTCGCCCTCGTCGAGGCCGCGCACCGACCCGAGCAGCGACAGCGCGGCGCCAGAGTCGGGCATGGGTCTGATTGCAGCACGCCGCTACAGTGCCTGCATGCACGGGTCCACCTCCGCGGGCGTCGCGGGCGGCGTGGCTCACCTGGTGGATCGGCACCCGACGGTGTCGCCGGAGCGGCTGATCGCCCAATTGAGGCCGCCCCCGACGTTCGCCGACGTGAGCTTCGCGACATATCGGCCCGATCCGGCGGAGCCGACGCAGGCCGCCGCGGTGGTGGCCTGCCGCGACTTCTGCCGCCAGGCCGTCGAGCGTCGCGCCGGTCGCCGAAAGCTGTTGGGGCGGCGCGAAACCCTGCCCGGTGTCGGGTTGTACCTGGACGGCGGGTTCGGCGTGGGCAAGACGCACCTGCTGGCGTCGGCCTACTACGAGCTACCCGGTGACGGGCCGGGTGCGTCGCCGGATGGCCAAGCCCCCAAGGCGTTTGCGACGTTCGGGGAGCTGACCCAGTTGGCCGGGGTGTTCGGCTTCGCCGAGTGCGTCGACCTGCTGGCCGGCTACACGGCGGTCTGTATCGACGAATTCGAACTCGACGATCCGGGCAACACCACGCTGATCTCGCGGCTGCTCTCCTCGCTGGTCGAGCGTGGGGTCTCGGTGGCGGCCACCTCCAACACGCTGCCCGAGCAGCTCGGTGCGGGCCGCTTCGCCGCCCAGGATTTCCTGCGCGAAATCAACACGCTGGCAAGCATTTTCACGACCGTGCGGATCGAGGGGCCCGACTACCGGCACCGCGGCCTGCCGCCGGCGCCGCAGCCGCTGTCCGACGGCGAGGTGGCCGCGCGCGCCGCGCAGGTCGACGGCGCGACGCTCGACGACTTCGATGCGCTGTGCGCGCACCTGGCCACCATGCACCCGTCGCGCTACCTGGCGCTGATCGAGGGTGTGAGCGCGGTGTTCGTGACCGGCGTGCACGGCATCGACGACCAGAACGTCGCGCTGCGGCTGGTGTCGCTCACCGATCGGCTCTATGACGCGGGCATTCCCGTGGTGGCCTCGGGGACCAAGCTGGACACCATCTTCAGCGAGGAGATGCTGGCGGGGGGATACCGAAAGAAATATCTGCGGGCCACTTCCCGGCTCTTGGCGCTGACCGCGGCGGCTAATCCAGCTCGCGGGTCATGACGTAGTCGTTCTCGACGCCGGCGCCCAGCCGAAACGTGCGGGTGCCGTGGATGGTGAATCCGCTCTTGCGGTAAAAGCGTTGTGCGCGTTCGTTTACCCGGTTCACGCCCAGCCACACCCGGCGCACGCCCCAGTCGGCCGCGACCGCCAGCGTGCGTGCCATCAGCGCCGCCGCGGCCCCGCTGGAGTGGCGCTCGGGCAGGACATACATCTTGGACAGCTCGGCGGAGTCGTCGGAGTCGCCGCGAATCAGCATGGCGTAGCCGACGATTCGGCCGTCCTGGCGCGCTGTGATGACGGCGCGGTCCGGATCGCTCAGGTACTCGGCGAAGCGGGCGGCCGACAGGTTGGCGCCGACGAACGCGGCGATGTCCTCGGCGGTCACCGAGGGTGGGCACGCCAACGGAAAGGTAAGGGCCGCAACGGCGGCCAGCTCTACGGCGTCGCCGGAACTCGCCGGCGCGGTCTGGAACGTTGCGGTCAGAGGTTCCACTGCGCGAGGTGATAACCCGTCTTCTTGTCCAGCAGCACGACGGTGGTGACGGGGTCGCGGTAGGCGTCCCAGTACACGCCGCCGCGCACGATCGCCCCGTTGGGCGCGTTGACGAGCACGTTGTCCAGCGCGTCGGGCGCATCGGAGGCCCGCGGCTTGTAGGCGTCGGCGTTCGGGGTCACCCCGTTGAAGCTCAGCACGGTCGCCATGACGTAGGGATTGGGCACCCGGATCGCGCGAATGGTCACGTCGGCGCGCTCGACGGTGCTGCCCGGGAAGCCTTTGTAGGTGCCTTCGCGCGTGTAGCCGAATCCGGGCGGCGGGTCGCAGGGCGCCACGCCGCTCACGGTGACGTCGGCGATGAACGTGTCGCCGTCCACCCGCAGCGTGTCACCGATGTGGCCGATCGGCGCGTCACCGGCCCACGCGCGGGGCAACGGAACCGCGCCGACGCCGACGGCGGTGAGGCCGGCGACCGCGAGCAGCAAGGCGGCGGCGACCATCAGCCAGCGGTGCATCTTCGCCATGTCGTGCCTCCTTGGCGCCGTTGCAGGGGACCCACGCATGATCGCACACGCGGGGACGCCGAAGGGAGGGGTCGACCGCACCGCTCACCCGTCCTTGCCGCCGGACAGGGATTGCAGCGCCTTGACCAGATCCGCCTCGACCCGGTCCTTGTCGACACCGCAGCGGTGCAGCGGCCCCTGGGCCGATGCGCCGGCTTCCAGCTCCAGCAGCGCCAGCAGCTGGTGTTCGGTGCCGACGTAGTTGTGGCCGAGCCGCAGCGCCTCGCGCACACTCAGCTCGAGCGCCTTGCGCGCCGGTCCGCTGAACGGAATGAGTTGCGGCGGTTGGGCTTCCACGCGCAGCGCGGCGATCGCCTCCGTCGCGGCGGCGCGCAGCGCCTCGGTGTCGACATTCTGCAGGCGCAGCAACACGGTCGCCAGTGCGGCCGCGTCGCCGAGCACGCCGAGCAACAGGTGATCCGGGGTGATCTCGCTGTTGCCGGCGTCGTGCGCGGCGTTCTGGGCCGCCACCACCGCGCCCCGCGCCCGCGGGGTGAAGCGCGCGAACCCCTGGTCGAGGTCGAGGGTGGCGGGCTCGGCACGCGGGACGAAGCGCTTCTGGGCGGCCTGCTTGGTGACGCCCATGCTCTTGCCGATGTCGGTCCAGGACGCCCCAGAGCGGCGGGCCTGGTCCACGAAGTGACCGATCAAATGGTCGGCGATCTCGCCCATGTGTTCGGCGGCCAGCACGGCGTCGGCCAGCTGATCCAGCACGTCGGAGCGCGTCGACTTGATGGCGTCGATCAGCTCGTCGAGGCGGATCGGGTAGGAGATGCGGACGGGATCGGACATACCGTCAACGGTAGGTTGACGGCCGAGAAGTGTCAACCAGCGGTTGACGACGCGGCCGGGGGTTGCCACCCCAGAGGGCGTCTCCGGTAGGAAAGCGGCAAGGTTTTGCCTCAGGAGATGCGGAGCGTTCGCTTCTCTGCCAATCTGTGGTATATGAAACTTCTTCTTGTTGCGGCGAGCTTTGCCGCAGTAATCGGCATGGCAGTGCCCGCGCACGCCGACGACACCGACGATGCATTCGTCGCGTCTCTCGACTCCGCGGGAATCACCTATTCCGACAGCGATACGGTGGTCGGCGCGGGCCATTGGGTGTGTAAGACGCTCGTGAACGGCACCGGGATGTCCGACGTCGTCTCGACGCTGGAATCCAAGAACTCCGACCTGAGCGATGACAAGGCCAACAAGTTCGCTGCCATAGCAGTCAATGCCTATTGCCCATATGTGATTTCGAACAAGAGCTCGCCCGCGCCCAGCGTGACGGCCACCAGCTCCTCGTCTTAGCGGCCCGCCCGACGGCAGGCATGCGCGGCGCAGGTAATCCGAATTTTACAATTGCGCGCGCGCCGCATTGTAAACGAAACCTGTTGTCAACATTTCGGCGTTAATATGCCGCACGCGGTCGGGGGCGAAAGCGATTGCGTCGACCAATTGCACGGCACATTTTCGTTGGTTTGCTGAGCGGGTGAATTGGGGGCCATTTCTCGGTGCGCAACGGCTGGCATCCAGGCGAGGCGGGACCGTGACAGTTCACCTCCCGTTCGCCCGACGAGATGCCAATCGTCCGCGGGTTTGCGACAATCACAGCGTTATGCGACTTCTCCTGGGGCTGACCAGCCTCGCCGCCATGCTCGTCCTGGCCGCACCGGCGCACGCGGACATCGACAACGATCAGGACTTCCTCAAGGACCTCCGCGACGCCGGCCTCACCTACCAGGACGCCGGCAACGCGATCACCATCGGCAAGTCGGTGTGCGAACTGCTCGACGACGGCCAGTCCGACGCGAAGATCGTGACCGACCTGCGCAATCAGAATCCCGCTTTCCAGGGCGCCGCCGCGGCCAAGTTCACCTATCTGGCGGCCGCGCACTACTGCCCGAAATACATCACCGGCGAGGACCGCGGTCCGAAGCCGGAGGGCGCAGCCGGCAACTGAGGCCTTCCCGGCCGCAATAGGCTGGTGTTCGTGCGCGTCGATCCCGGACCGCTGACGTGGGACGCGGCCGTCCAGACCTGGCATTTCGACCCGGTCGCGGTGGTCGTCGTGGCGGCGTTCGCCGCCGGCTACGGGTGGTGCTACCGGCGCGCCCGAGCCGCCCAGGGTGCGGTCGGCCCGACGAACGCCGCGTGCTTCGGGTTGGGCCTGCTCGCGTGGGCGCTGGCCACGATCAGCGCGATCGGGGCCTACGCCTACGTCCTGTTCTCGGTGCGGGCGCTGCAGGTGTTGCTGCTGCTGTACGTCGTGCCGTTCTTCATGGCGCAGGCCAAGCCGGTCACCGCCTTTCGGGCCGCCGTCGGTCCGTCCGGCCGCGACCGCATCGACCGGTTGTTGGCCACCCGGTTCGCCCGCGTGCTCGTCCATCCCGCGACCACGTCGGTCGCGATGCTCGCCACGCCTTGGTTGCTCTATCTGACGCCCTGGTACACCGCGGCCCTGCGGACCGAGTGGGTCGGCGCGCCGACGCGAATTCTGTTGGTGGTGCTGGGATTCGGTTACTTCTACGCCCGGCTGCAAGAGGACCCGGTACCCCGCAGGTACCCGCAGTCGATCTCGCTGCTGATCACCGTCGCCGAGGCGCTCGGCGATGGCGTCCTGGGATTGGTCATCTGGCAGGGATCGTTGATCGGTGCGGCGTACTACGCCGGGCTGCAACGGAATTGGGGACCCGACCCGCGGCTCGACCAGACGATCGGGGCCGGCGTGTTGTGGATCCTCGGTGATCTGGTCGGGTGGCCGTTCGTGCTGCTGCTGATGCGCGCGCTGTCGCGCGACGAGCAGGCGCATGCAGTGGCGGTCGACGCCGAGTTGGACGAGGCCGAGGCGGCCCCCAAGACGCAGGACGCCCAGGACGTCGAGGGCCAAACCCCGGCGCCGTCGGGACTCTGGTGGGAGAACGACCCGCAGCTGCGGGAGCGATTCCGCCGCTGAGGCCGGGTCACCTCAGGCGGCGCGGGCCGTCCACGTGAAGCTCTGCATCTCCGGGATCCGTGGCGTCAGCGCCGCGGCGACGCTGCGGCCGATCTGGTCGGCGGCCGCCAGCGGGGTGTCGGCGTTCAAGAACCCCTCCACCTCGACGCGCAGGGTCCGCCCGGTCCATCTGGCCCGGGCGTGCGCGTGCGTCACACCGGGGACCGACGCGGCTACGGCCTCGGCGGTGGTGATGATGTCGGGGTCGACGCCGTCGAGCAGGCGATGGGCGATGTCGGCGGTCACCTCCCAGCCGACGTGGCAGATGAACCCGGTGACCACGAGCCCCGCGACGGCGTCGGCCCAGCCCCACCCCAGTGCCACGCCGATCAGCCCGAGCACCGCGCCGCCCGACGACAGCGCGTCCAGCCACGAATGCTTGGCGTCGGCCACCATGGTCGCCGACCGAATTCGCCTGCCCACCACCAGTTTGTAGCGGGCCACCAGCTGATTGCCGATTACGCCCACGACGGCCGCGCCGATGCCCCAGCTCACGTAGCCGGTGCCGCCGTGGCGGAGCAACTTGGTGACGCTCTCGAAACCGGCGACCACGGCGCTGCCCCAAATCACCACGGCCACACCGATACCGGCGAGATCTTCGGCGCGTTCGTAGCCGTAGGGATACCGCTCGCTGGGCAGCTTGCGCGACGCGCGGAAGCCGATGAACACCAGGGCGCTGGTGGACACGTCCGACAGGTTGTGCAGCGCGTCGCCCAGCAACGCCACCGAACCGGACACCAGCGCGATCACCAATTCGACCAGGCCGGTCAGCGCCAGCCCGACGGCGCTGACGGCGACGGCACGGTTGGCCTGCCGGCGCTCGCCGGCGTCGTCCGCCGCGGTGTCGAGGGGAAAGCTGGCCGCCGGGTCGCGTACTCCGTTGCTCACGTGCATACCGTCAGCATGCCCGACTCGGTCGCGGCTCCCAAGTCCCGCGTGGAACCTCTACTTGCCCTGTTCCGGGGTGGACGGGCCATCGCGCCAGGGCCGGGGGGCCTTGGGCAGGATCATGAACGCCACGGGCAGGCGTACCAACGCGTCACGGGCGGCGACCTCGAGGAACACGATCTCCATCTCCAGGCGGTTCAGCGGCCGCGTTTCCATCATGAAACGCGTCCGCAAGTAGCGCGGCGTCCTCAGCCACTCGACCAAACTCATGCCCGCGACTCTACCCCTCTAGCGGAAATACTTGATTTGCACAATATTTCACGACAGCAAATGCCGTCGGGGCCGAAACTAGCGGTGTCAGCTCATGCCGATGCGAATGTTCTTCACCTGCAAAAACTCATACAGGCCTTCGACGCCGCCGGTGCGGCCGAACCCGCTCTGCTTGTAGCCGCCGTAGGGGCCCTGCGGCTCGATGTCGCTGTGCCGGTTCACCCACACCGAACCCGCCTGCAGCTGACGCGCAACCCGATGTGCACGTTCCAGGTTGGACGTCGCCACGAAGGCATTGAGGCCGTAGCGTGAATCGTTGGCGATCCTGACCGCCTCGGCCTCATCGGCGAAGGGGATGACGGACGCCACCGGCCCGAAGGTTTCGGTCTGCGCCAGCGCCGACCGATTGTCGACGTTGGCGAAGATCGTCGGCTCGATGAAATAACCGGACGCCAACTCGCCACCGAGCCTGCGTCCGCCCGTGACCAGCTCACCGGCCTTATCGCCGACCGCCCGGTCGATGACGCCGAGGATGCGGTCGGCGGCGGCTTCGGTGATGACGGGACCGAGCATGACGTCGGGTTGCAGCGGATCACCGATCTTGGCGGCGCGCACCGTCGCCACGAGTTTGTCCACGAAGCTCTCGTACACCGACGCCTCGACGAGAATGCGCGAGGCGCACGCGCAACTTTGGCCGGCCTGGGTGATGGGCCCCTGATGGGCGGCGATGACGGCGGCCATATCCAGGTCGGCGTCGGCGAACACGAGATAGGCTGATTTGCCGCCCAATTCGGCTGTCACCGGGGTGAGATGGTGCGACGCGGCCTGCAGCACCTTCTGCGCGGTGGCCTGGCCGCCGGTGAAGTGGATCTTGCCGATCCGGGGATGGCGCACCAGCGCGTCACCGCCCGCGGGGCCGGCCGGCAACACGTTGACCAGTCCCGGCGGCAGGCCCGCTTCGAGGCAGAGTTCACCAAAGCGCAAGGGCGCCAACGACGCCAGCTCGGAGGGCTTGAGGATGACCGCGTTTCCCGCCGCCAGTGCGGGCGCCACGGCCGCGCCGGCCACCACCAGCGGCCCGTTCCAGGGGGCGATGACGCCGACGACGCCGTACGGTTCGCGTTCGACGAGGTTGACGTCGAAGGCACCGGCCACGGGAGTGCTTGCGCCGTGGGTCTTGTCGGCGTAACCGGCGTAGTACCGCAGGAACCGCTCGGTCAGTACGGAGTTGCCGGCGACCGACACCGGGACGCCGTAATCGTGCACGTTGAGCTCGGTCAGCTCCGCGAAGTGGTCGCGCACCACGTCGGCCAGCGCGAACAGCAGGTCGCGGCGGTGATCGACGGGATAGGAGACCCATTCGCGATGCGCGTCCCAGGCGCTGTCGACGGCCCTGTCGATCTCGTCGTGACCGGCCAGCGGGATGGTCGCGTTGGGCGCGCCGGTGCCGGGGTAGGCGTGCTCATAGCTGCCGCCCGAGGCGGTGGTAATGCGTTCTGTGCCAATGAGTAACGCGCCCGAGCGGGGCGGTGAGGTCGCGGTGGCCGTCATGGCGGGATGCCTTCCGGTGTGCTGTCAGCCGACGGTGGTGTGATCGGCCTGGTTTTCGGCCGTCACCCGCTGCTTCTGTTCGACGATCACCTGGTTGAGGTAGTCGGCCTTGGCGCAGCCGTAGTACGCGGCGAACTGCAGCGCCAGTTCGTCCATCTCCTCGAAGGAGACGTCGCCACTCTTGAGCGCCGCGTACACGTGGGACATGATCGGGATTTCGGCGTCCTGGAACGCGACACAGGCCACGGTGATCAGGCGGCGTTCCTTCATGCCCAGGCCGGGCCGCAACCACATCTCGCCGAAGACGAAATTCAGAATGCCCGCTCCCGAGTAGGGGTTGTCCCGCATCGGCGCGAAGGGCAGGCAGTTGATCTCCTTGAACGACTCTTCGCCGCCCCGCAGTCGCTGCTCGGGGTCGCTGGCGGTGACCAGCGGCAGCAGCGGTTCCGGGGGAGGGGCCGCCTCGCCGCGCTCCCCGGCGATCTTGGCCCATTGCACATCCACGGCGATGTTGAATCGGGACGCCTTCGGCCAGCCCGCGTAGACCGCGAAATGCAGGACGGTCTCCCGCATTTCGGTGATGGTCAGGTCGCCGCTGTTGAGTGCGGCGTAGACGTGCTGCTCCAGCGGCGCCTGCCCGTCGGCGGCCGCGACGCAGGCCAGCGTGACGAACCGTCGATCGCGGCGGGACAGGCCCGGTCGCGACCAGACCTCGCCGAAGACGAAGTCGATCAATCCGCCCGCATACGGGCTGTCGGCGTCGGGCGGGTCGATCGTCATCACCTCGGTGAAGGTACGCATCCCGCGTTCGCGTCGCGCACCGTCGTTCATCGGAGCCCTATCGGATGGTGACACCGGCGTCGACCTTCAGTTCCAGCCCTGTGACGTAACGGGATTCCTCGGAGATCAGATACAACACCGCGTTGCTCACATCGGACGCTTCGATCAGCGGCGCGGGCAGCGCGTTGATGAAGATGGGCACCAGGTCGGGCCGTTGCTCGGCGATCAGGGTGTGCATGCTCGGGGGCGCCATCCCGGTGGCCACCCCGGTGGGGTGCACGGTGTTGACCCGAATGTTCTGTGCGGCAAGCTCGTTGGCCAGCGCCAGGGTCATGCCGACGATGCCGTGCTTGGAGGCGGTGTAGGGCACGTGCAGCGGTGTGCCCTTGATGCCGGCCGACGAGCTGATGTTGACCACGCTCCCGCCGCCCCGGGCGACCAGGTGGGGGAGTGCGGCCGCGCAGGTGTTCCAGGCGCCGATGAGATTGATATCGACGATCAGTCGCCACTGCTCGGCGGTGGTGGTGTCCCAGGTGCCGACGGTGAGCACGCCGGCGTTGGCGACGGCGCCGTCGAGTCCGCCGAGTTCGCCGGCGGCGTCGTCGACCGCCGATTTCATGGCGGCCTCGTCGCGGACGTCGACGACTTTGGTGATCGCACGCCGGCCGTGTTTCTCCACCAGTCGCGCGGTCTCGTGCAAGTCGTCTTCGGTGGCCAGTGGGTATTCCAAACCTGCTGGGGTGGAACAGATGTCCACCAGGACGCAGTCGGCGCCTTCCTCGGCCAGCCGCACCGCGTGCGAGCGTCCCATGCCCCGCGCGGCGCCGGTGATCAAGACCCGTTTGCCCGCGACCCGGCCGGCGTTGTTCGTCGTCATCCGCGTATCAAACCTTGTTGCAGAAGCCCGCGTCGACGGGGAAGGTCACGCCCGTGACGTACTTCGCCTCGTCGGAGACCAGGTAGGCGATGGCGGCGCTGACGTCTTCGGGTTCCAGCATGCCGACGGGCATCGGGTTTTGCAGATGGGGACCCGCGCCGGGATTCTTCTCCAGAAACTCGGTCATGTCGTCGTTGGTGGCCATCATCGTGTTCACTGCGGTCGGGTGCACGGTGTTGACCCGAATGCTCAGCGGTGCAAGGGCATTGGCCAGGGTGCGCATCAGCCCGACGATCCCGTGTTTGGATGCCGCGTAGCCCAGCCCGCCGCCCTGCAGGCCGCCGAAACCCTTGATGCCGGCGGTCGAGCTGGTGAAGATGATGACCCCGCCGCGGTTGCCGGCCAACAGGTGCGGGACGGCCGCCCACGCCGTGTGATAGGCCCCGTCGAGGTTGACGCCGGTGACCGCCCGCCACTGCGCCAGCTCCTCCTCGATGCTCAACTGGCGAAACGCCAGCGGCGCGATCCCGGCATTGGCCAGCACGATGTCGAGGCGGCCGAAGTGCTCGACTCCGGCATCCATTGCGGCCTTGACTTGCTCGAAGTCGCGGACGTCGGCGACCGTGCCCAGCATCTTGCCGCCGGCCTCTTCGACCAGCGCGACGGTCTCGTCCAGCTCCTCGTGGGCGGCCATCGGGTAACCGTTGGCGGGAATGTCGGCGCAGATGTCGATGCCGATGATGTTGGCGCCCTCGCGCGCGAGCCGCACGGCGTGGCTGCGACCCTGGCCGCGCGCCACCCCGGTGATGAAGGCGACCTTGCCATCTATTGACCCCACGGCGCGCGTCCTCTCTGTTCGTCGGCCCAGTTCAGGGCAGAGTAACGCCGTTACTCACCTGCGGACAGTAACATGGTTACTCATGACGGCAACAGGGGCGGCAGTGGATGCCGAGAACGGCGCGTCCGGGCCGCGGACCGACCCGATCCTGGACATCGTGGTCGAGATGCTCGACAGCGAGGGCTACGAGGCCGTCCAGCTGCGCGAGGTGGCCCGGCGGGCGCGGGTTTCCCTGGCGACCATCTACAAGCGGTATCGCACGCGCGACGAGCTGATCGTCGCGGCCCTGGACGGGTGGATGGACGCCAATCGCTATGCGCGCCTGCCGTCGCTGATCTACGATCTGCCCGGTGAGTCGATCTATGTGGACCTGATGCACGTGATGCGGACCATCTTCGAGCCGTGGGAACGGCATCCGGTGATGCTGCGCTCCTACTTCCAGGCCCGCTCGGGGCCCGGCGGAAAGCGCCTCATCCAGCGTGGCGTCGACGCCGTCGTTCCCGTCGCCAAAGCCGTTCTGGCGCAAGCGGATCCGGGATTCGCCAAAGACCTCGAGCTCATCCTCACCGGCGTCGTCTACGGGCTGCTCACCCGATTCGCTCAGGGGGAGATCGACGTCACCGAAATCGTGCCGGGTATCGAGCGCACCCTGTTCTGGTTGACCACGGCGTACGAGAACGGTCTGCCCGCGCGAGGCTGAACCGACTGCGTTGACGGCCTGAAAATCCGATTATTCAGCCGTTCATAAGGCGCTTTTTCCCGATTGTGCCTATTCTTCGTCTTCATGCCGCTATGGGTCGACGGCATCGTGAACGCCCCGAAGAAAGGAAGCGCATGATGTCCTCAGCTCGCCGGCTGGCCGCGTTGGCCATCCCCGTCATGTTGGGCGCGGCTCTGATTACCAGCGCCGCGGTTGCCACCGCCGACCCCCTCGACGACGCGTACCTGTCGCAACTGCGTGCCGCCGGCTTCAGTTGGCCGCCCGATCACGACGCCGCCCTTACCGGGATCGGGCGCCTGATCTGTGATGACATCGGTTGGGGTTGGACCTATGAGCAGATCTCCCAGAGCATCCACCAGATCCTGGACCCCAGGAATGTCACCTTCGGAGACGTCGGATCCATGGTGAGCCTTGCGCATTCGACGTACTGCCCCCTGCAGCGGTGCTGGACCGACCACTGCTGAACGGCCAAATCCCTTGCACCGCAGCAGGTGTGCTCACATGAGCGGGGGTCCCGGCAGCAGCCAGGTGACCGACGGGTCGATGTCCTCCTTGTACTGCGGACAATAGGTGGCTATCGACAGGCCGACGAAGTAGGCGGACTGCTTGACCGAGAGGTCCGTTTGTCTGGCCAGCTGGATCGCCAGCACCGAGGCGTTCGGGTTGGTGGCGATGCTGGTGCACACCGTGCGGGCCTTTCCGATCGCATCGTCGTTGTCGGGCATGGTGATTCCGCCCTTGGAGAGGCCCGCGATGAACGCGTCGTCGGTGTCATCCGCTGAGGCGGGCGCCGCGAACGCCAAGGCAGCGGACAGGAAAACCGCGCAGAGCGCCGGCCACTTCCCGGCCTTCGTCACAGTCATGGCCTCCCGTCAGTGCGCGGACCCGTCGGCGTGCAGTCAAGGACGACTTCCATGAACGATAGTCGACATCGCGGTGTACTTCTCGCGGCGAGGCACGGATTTCAGGACGAGCAGTGGGTGGCCTTGATGTGCCCGTTGGGTGAACCCAGCTTGGCCAGCGCGTCGGCGGTGGATGCGGTGGCGTCGGGCCCCGAACCGCCCTGGAACCGGCCGGAGAGGCGGTCGAACGCCACCGATGCGCAGCCGTTGCGGGTGCCGGCCACCACTTCACAGACGTCGCCGGCCTCGGCGGTGCAGTGCGCGAGCGCGACTTGGTTCGCCTGGTCCTGACTGGCCCCGGTGCCCCAGCCGGCGGCTCGTCCGCTCCCCACCGACACGGCGAGGGCGACGAAGCCGTCGTCGGCCCGGGCCATCGGCGCGGGCGGCGCGGCGATCGCGCAACCGACCGCAGCCACGGCGGCGATGACCGGTCGCATCGGCGCGCTCCTGCGCATGTTACGAATTGCCTTCGGGGTCTTCAGCCAGGTAGGTGACTTCGTACCACCGCTTGGACGGTCCGGCGCTGTCCGTCTCGGTCGCCGTGGCCCGCTCGAGGCGAACATCGGTCAGATGCGGATTGTCCACGCGGATAAAGTCTTCGAGCTCGGCATGCAACGCGTCGCCGTCCAGGGTGATATCCGCGAGCGCTCTGCCGGTATACCTCGTCCAACTCACGCCTCACATTTTGCTCCGGCCGTGGCGCCGGACCGCAATTCGACACCGGGGTATATTGCAACCCGCCGCTGTGCCGCGCGAAATTGCAGGGTCAGGCGGTCCGCAAATGCGCTTTCAGGCCGGGAGACTCGGTCGTGAAGGAGGGCGATGAATCGCCAAAGTGTCTGCAGCACCAGCACTTCACCGATTGGTCGGGTGTGACGCTTAAACGCGTCGACGAATTGAAGCCCGGCGACCGAATCCGCATGAAGGTCGGGCACGCCACCGTCGTCGCGACCGAACCCCTCGACGACGACCGCACCCTGCTGACCTTTACCTATGGGACGAAGGGCCCCGCCGACAACGCCCTGACCGTTGATGTTCTGGACGACGACGAGTGGGGCTGGTAGGGCGCCGGAATTCGGGTTATCGCCGGCATCTTGTCGGCGACGGCTCGGCATACGACTATTGACTGAGTACGGACCCGCAGGAGGAACGATGACGCCGCACCGTGTGAAATCCGTCGTCGGTTTATCGGCGGTGCCGTTCGCAATTTCCGTGTGGTTTATCCCGACGGCTTTCGCCGACAATCCGTCCTGGAATGGCCAGTACGCGATCACGTTCATGGTCGGCCCGAAGGCTGGGACCAGCATGGCCGTCGGCGACCCGGAGGTGCAGCACACCGAGACCTACGGTATCCGTTCGAGCTGCACGAACGGCAAGTGCGTCGCCACCATCGTCAGCGGCCCGCCGCCCACCAACCCGACGGTGCCGCAGCCGGTTCAGTTCACCTGGGATGGAAAGGCGTGGTCGCAGGCCAACGACTTTCAGTGGGACTGCATGATGCCCGACACCACGATCCAGTGGAATCCGGCCCGGGCCGAGGTGCACTACACGCCCCAACCCGACGGAACGCTGGCCGGCGTCATGCACACCGACATCTTGAGTGGCGCATGCCAAGGGACCATCGACATGAACATGACCGCCGAGCGCGTGGGTAGCTAGCCGCCCTCGGTTCACGGTGGCGGTGGCGGTGCCCCGGGCGGTGGGGCCGGCGGGTTGTCCCAACTTCCCGGTGTGCCGGCGGGCACCTGCACTCCGAGCCAGTTGCACGGCATCATCGACCGCCACGCGATGAACGCGCACTGCTGCTCGGGCGTCAGCGGGCCGGGGCCCGCGCACGGCGGCGTTCCCGGCACACCGCATACCGGGTCGGCCGAGACAGGCGGCGCGCAAGCGAAAGCCGCGGCCGCGAGCGTTAACGCGATGGCCGCCATCAGTGTGGTGACGAGACGTCGGGTGCGGTGCATGGCCCCTCGAATCTGTAGCTCTTCGGCAGATCGTAACCCCGGGCGCCGACACGGAACGGCGGTTTGAAACTCGGAATCCTCCCTGCGGAATCGGCGGGATTCGTCGACACCTACCGCGCGAAATGGATACGTTGAATGGCCAAGGGCATCGGGCAGCGCTTCCAGTTCCGCGCGAAATAACGGAGTCGAATCATGTCGCGTGCCACGAGAATCAACAGCTGATGGATGCACGGCGAGACGCAGGGATTCCCGAGCCGCGGGAGCGGGCAGCGAGGGCGGGACAGCGGATTGAACAGCTGCGGCAACGGCGCGCCGAATTGGCCGCCGGCGAGGGTTCTTCCGGGGATTCGGTCGACCGGGCGCGCCGGTATGCGCAGGACGCCATGGAGCGCGCCGAGAAAGCGCATCTGGCTGCCTCTCGCGGACACGACGAAGCCGCACGCGCGCATGAGCGGACCGCAAACAATCTGCAGCGCGCGGCCATGGAGGGAATCGGCGATCCTGAGCAACTACAGGACAAGGCCGATGAGCATTGGCAGGCCGCGGCGAACAATCACCGGGAAAGCGCGGTCGCGTTGGCGGAGGCGGAGGACCCCACCAAGTCTTCGTCCGGCGGCTAGTCAGGCGATCGGAACCTGTTATGGGACAAGGGTCCCGAAGACGTGGCGGTGACGGCTCCGCTCAGGTGTGCACTTTCCAGCCCGCCAACGGGGTCGGGGCCGCCGGAGCATTGGGATCGTTGAACTCGATGTAAACGTCGCCCTGCTTGACGTTGCCGTCGTAGGCGACGAATCCGTGGGCGGTCTGGCCGTTGGTGACGCTGCCCGCGCGCAGCGGCGGCGTCTTATTGATCTTCTGGTAGTCGACGAGCGATGAGCCGCTCTCGACATCGCGGTTCGGGTCCTGCCGCCAGGGGGAAGAGGAGGCGGTCAGGGAGGACTGGCTGTAGTTGAACGGCGCGCTGGACTTGCCTTCGATGGTCACCTCGATGACGGTGCAGCCCCCGCCGCCGGAGCAGCCGGACGAGATCCACGTCGCGTTGTTGAGCGTGACGTCGGCGGTTGCGGTGCTGTACTCCGTGACGTGGATGCTGGTGCCGGATTTTCCTGTCGGGAAAGGCGACTGTTGGGTTGTCGGGTCGGCGGTGCCCTGGGGCGCAGTGAAATAGGCCGTCAGCGCCAGCGTCGCCGCGAGTGCGCTCATGTGAGCGGGTCTGGTCACTGCCAGAAGATAACGCACCCGGAGATTTGACCGCGAGCTCGTACTGGCGCCCGTCCCGCATTCCGAAAAGAAGACGCGTGAAAAACGTTGCCGCATAACCGTTTCGAGAAGGGCCAGTCGCTTTAGTGCGGCAGGTTGGCCAGATAACACCGCACCCGGGTGGCGGCGTCGTCGGGCTTGACCCCCATGTTGATCAATCGCCGAACTACTTCTTCGGAGGGAATGCCAGAGCCGATGTCGTTATCGATGACGTGCAGGCTGGGGAACCAAGTCTCGGCGCTTACTCCCGGTGGTGGGGGCTTCGCATCGCCGCCCACGCACTGGACGTAACCGGGGACGCCGGAGTCAGCGTGAGCCGGCGGCGCCCCCATCGACACAGCAATGGCGATGCCGACCGCCGCAGCGGCGTAGATCAGACGCATGCTGGCATTATTGCGGGTTCGCGGCGTTTAACAACCACGAATTGGGGGGTCTGCCCGATTTCTCTCTCGCGAGTCGCAGTGGGCCTTACACTGCATGAGAATGAGCGCCTATCAGACCGTTGTGGTCGGCACGGATGGTTCGGACTCGTCGCTGCGCGCGGTGGCGCGCGCGGCCGCGATCGCCGCGGATCACGGCGCGAAATTGATCGTTGTGACGGCACATCTTCCCGTTCCCGAGGAACGCGGCCGCTACGCCATCCCGCCGGGTAGCGACCACGGCCAGGACTACCGGACGGTGGGCGAGGCGCCCTACTACAGGATCCTGCGGGACGCCAGGGAGCGCGCGCACCAGGCCGGCGCCAAGGACGTGGAGGAGAAGTCGGTCGTCGGTGCCCCCATCAACGTGCTGGTCGACCTGGCTAAGGAGGTCGACGCCGACCTGCTCGTCGTCGGGAATGTCGGACTGAGCAGCGTCGCCGGGCGGCTGCTGGGTTCAGTCCCGTCCGCCGTTTCCCGCAGGGCCAAGACCGACGTCTTGATCGTGCACACCAGCGACTGAGGGTCGCCAAGAATCGGTCGGTGCCGCCCCCTGGTCGGCGCCGGCCATGCGGACACAGTCATCCGTGCGCGGCGTCCGCCGCGGCAATCAACGCCCTGCCCAGCTGCCGGGCTGCGGCCGGCGCGATGATCGGGGTGTCGGGACAGTCGATGACGACCTGGCACTCGGCGTGCCCGTCAACGTATTGCCGCCCGATGACGGAGACCACGATCTCGGCCGGTTGCCCGTGGCCGGGGTGGTCGATGCTCCACTCCGGGCCGTCGAACACCCTGAAGGCCGGTCCGAGGTTGTCCCATTCGTCGACCATGGTCGCCCCGCTGGGCGGTGCAAGGTTGTCTTTCATGGCTCGATCGTGTCCGCGATCCCGGGCGCGGGCACGAGTAGTGCACTACTTCACTTGTGCTGAGGCGGCGAAAGTTTCGCTCAGAAGTGTTCGCGCGTTTCTCCCCGCGCGGCGGGCCCTGCGGGCAAGGAAAACGCCGGGCCATCAAGACGTGCGCACGGAAAGCGCGATGTCACCCCCGACAACGCGATCGACGCCTCGAGCCGGGCCAGCGGCGCGCCGAGGCGGGAGGGCGGAAGAGATTCGAGGGAAAACCCGGAGATTTCGGGGAAACGCGGAATATCGGGGGCTGGCTGAAATATCGAGATCGTTTGCTGCGCAACGACGTTGACGCTGCGTCATGGAGCCGGATGATTCTTGGGGCCGCCCAGGCTCGTCGGTGCCCGTGCACTCCATTCTCCGCCGTCAACAAACGAATGGGTTTCTTAAGGAGCAGACGTATCTGAGGTCTGTTGTGTTTCATTCATGTCTGGTCCGGAACTCTGCCTGACGCAATGTAATACCCCCCACCAAGGTGCCATTTAACGTGTACGTCCAACAAACGCGATTGCAAACTTTCAGCGAATACGCGGCTGTGCGCCAAGCTGCTGTACGTGTTGCCCGCTGGAAGGTCTCCGAGGGTACGGATCGGATTCAAAACCGACTTCAGTCCGGAGAACGAACAGACATCACCGATTACTATGTTCCCTCCTGCTCTTACAGCATTCTTGAGTACTTGGAATGCCTTTTCAGGGTCACTGATGATGGACAGGCCTAACGTGCATATCCCCGCGTCGTAAGACGCCTTGTCAATGACGCCTAAGGGTAAAGCGGTAACGTCGCCTTTGACCAATTTGACGTTCGTCCAACCTTTTTCGGCGATCATGTGGCGAGCCCGCTCCAACATTCCATCTGACCAGTCGATGCCGAGGATCTCCCCTTCAGGGCCAATGCGCGACTGTATGAAGGAAAATTCGAGACCGGTCCCACAGCAGAATACGATCACATGGTCGCCAGGCTTAAGATCCAACTCATTTACCGCTGCGCTTTTCAGCGGAATCATCGGATATTGAATGATATTGTAGACCTTCGATATAACGCGGTCATACAAGAAACGGAAGAGCCGAACCCACTTCCCGCTGATCGTGGGCAGGGGTCCTGGGGTCGTCATTGCCGACTGCACCTCCGTTCAGCGTGCGTCGTACGGTTGACTGGGACAGTGTCCCATGTTTGCGATGAGGTTCATATGGGTTTCTCGGATTCCCTTGACGACTCCTCTATCTTGTAGTAATTAGTCCGCCCGCGGCGATGCGCCAGCGCTACGTCCTCGGGAGAGTCGGTGCGACCGACATGGTCAGGGCTATCCTCAGCACACCGAGGCCTGGCAACCAATCGTCTGCCCCGGCCCTTGCGGCTACTGCGCAAGCGTTCCTTGCGCACCGTGCCGATGGACGCCACTGCAGCCACGCCTGCCGCGCGGCCATCCGCCGCAAGCGCCTGGAAGCTGCTAGCCGGGCGAGATAGATCGTTGAGGGGCGCTTCACACCGGCGGACAGTGCAGCAAGCAACACCCGAAGCAATGGAGTTGCCAACGGTTGGGCACGTATCGGGCGTGATGCCCGCTCAGATTCCCAAAATCACATCTGAACTGCACGAATGCTGGTGCGCGATACTGGGATTGAACCAGTGACCTCTTCCGTGTCAGGGAAGCGCTCTCCC
>NZ_LZLL01000144.1:0-2838 GCF_001669335.1 Mycobacterium sp. 1245852.3
GGCGGCGCGCTTGGCCAGCGAGTCCAGCAACTCGTCGACGTTGCGCGGGTTCTCCGGAAAGAACTCGCCGTGCTTGTCCATGAAGTCTTCGAAGTCCTGCTGGGTGTCCTCGCCGCGGGCGTGCTTGTCCAGCAGCTCGTTGAGGTCATTGACCATGTCATTGACCCGCTGACGATCCTCGTCGGTGGCGCCTTCGAGCGCCTGCTTCATACCCGCGAAGCGCTGATCGAGCATCTCGCGGCCGAGCAGATCCTTGATCTGATCGTACTTTTGGCGGGCCTCGGCGCTCCGCCAGTTGTAGTCGGAGAGCTCCTGGACGGCCTTGGCCGGCGATGACGGCAACGCATCGAGCTGCAGTTCACCGAAGCGGGCGTCGTCGTCGAGCGCGCGGGCCAACTCCTTGCGTTCGGCCAGCACGGCCTCATCCAGCAGCTTCTTGATCTCCTGCAGAGTCCCGTCTAAGTTGTTGCGCCGCAACAACTCCCGTCGCCGCCGGTTGGCCTCGGCGGCCAGCCGGTCCGCGCCCGGCAGGTTCTTGGTGCCGCGGCGCAGCAGCTCGGACAGTGCGCGCCGCGGCGACGTGCCGGCCATGACATCCTGGCCGATCTGTTCGAGCGCCTCGCGCAGATCCACCGGCGGGGCCAGCGGGTCCGGCCCGCCGGTGTACGCCGAGTAGCGCGAGGAATGCCCTCGTGACGATGGCGAGCGCGGCGTAGCCGGGCGCTGCGGGTCGTCACCATCAGACCTAGCCATAGACGGTTTGACCCTCCCCGGATACCTTGTCGATGCGCTTGGCCAGATACAGCGCCTCGAGCGCCAGTTCCAGCGCCGCGGCGCGTTCGCCTTCCGACTGCGCCCCGAGCTTGGCCGCGATCTTGTCGACCACCGGCAGGCTCGGCACCGCGGCCAGTACGTCCTTGGCCGACACCCGCTCACCGGTCGTCACGGCCGAACCGCCCTCCACCGCGGAAACCAAGGATCCGACGTCGATGCCGCCGAGCACCCGCGACGCGGTGTCCGCGGTCGCCCGGCGCAACAGGTGCTCGAGCACGGCCTGTTCGCGGCCCTCCTCGCCGGACTCGAATTCCAGCTTGCCGCGCAACACGTCGATCACCGTGCCCAGGTCGACCACCCGGGCCACCGGATCGGTCTCCCCCAGCACCGCGCCCCGATGCCGCGCGGCGGCGGCGACGGTCTCGGCGGCGGCGATCGCGAACCGCGCCGACACCCCGGAGCGTTGATCGACGGAGTTGGACTCCCGCAGGTAGCGGGCGAACCGGGCGATGACCTGCATCAGGTAATCGGGAACCTGGGCCGACAGGTGCGCTTCCTGCGCGATCACACCGACTTCCGCGTCGAGTTCCAACGGGTAGTGCGTGCGGATCTCGGCACCGAACCGGTCTTTGAGCGGGGTGATGATGCGACCTCGGTTGGTGTAGTCCTCGGGGTTGGCGCTGGCGACCACGAGAACGTCCAGCGGCAGGCGCAAGGTGTAGCCGCGGACCTGGATGTCGCGCTCCTCCATCACGTTGAGCATCGATACCTGGATGCGCTCGGCCAGGTCGGGCAGCTCGTTGACGGCGACGATGCCGCGGTGTGCGCGGGGGATCAGGCCGTAGGCGATGGTCTCGGGGTCGCCCAGGCTGCGGCCCTCGGCGACCTTGATCGGGTCGATGTCGCCGACCAAGTCGGCGACGCTGGTGTCCGGGGTGGCGAGCTTCTCGGTGTAGCGCTCGCTGCGGTGCCGCCACTCGATGGGCAGGTCGTCGCCGAGAGTGGCGGCCTTACGGATCGATTCCGGCGTGATCGGGCTGTACGGGTGCTCCCCGAGCTCGGCACCGGCGATCACCGGCGTCCACTCGTCGAGCAGGCCGATCAGTGCGCGCAGCAGCCGGGTCTTGCCCTGGCCGCGCTCACCGAGCAGCACGAAGTCATGACCGGCGATCAGCGCCCGCTCCAGTTGCGGCAGCACGGTGTCGTCGAATCCCAGAATGCCCGGCCAGATGGCTTCGCCATCCCCGCCTTCGGCGAGGCGTGCGAGCAGATTTTCGCGGATTTCCTGCTTGACTCCCCGTTCACGATGACCGGCGGCGCGCAGCTCGCCGACGGTGCGGGGCAGGTTGCTCGGTGACGTCACCACTCCACGCTACGACGCGCGCTCTGACGAGTCATGCCAAGGGCGTTCACTAGACGCTTATTGACAGGCGCGTCGCACGCGCACACCGTGGCTAGTGCGCGAAGTGGCGCGCCCCGGTCAGATAGAGCGAAATGCCGGCGTTGGCGGCCGCCGCGGTCACTTCGTCGTCGCGCACCGATCCGCCGGGGTGCACGATCGCCTTCACCCCGGCGCCGGTCAGCGTCTCGAGCCCGTCGGGGAACGGGAAGAACGCGTCGGAGGCCGCGACGGCGCCGTGCACCCGGTCGCCGCCGCGCGCGTTCCCTCTTTCAACGGCCAGCCGCGCCGCGTCGACCCGGTTCACCTGACCCATGCCGACGCCGATGGTGGCTCCGCCGCCGGCGATCACGATCGCATTCGATTTGACGGCGCGACAGACGCGCCAGGCGAACACCAGGTCGGCCAGCGTCGCCGGATCGGCCGGTGAGCCGGTGGCCAGCGTCCAATTCGCGGGGTTGTCGCCGTGCGCGTCGAGCTCGTCGCGCTGCTGCACCAAAAGTCCGCCGCTGATCGGCCGCAGCTCGGTCCCACCGGTCAGCGGCTCCGAGGCCACCAGCACCCGGATGTTCTTCTTGCGGGTCAAGGCCTCCAGGGCGGCCGGCTCGTAGGCGGGGGCGACGATGACCTCGGTGAAGATGGTGCTGACGTATTCGGCCATCTCC
>NZ_LZLL01000145.1:0-1678 GCF_001669335.1 Mycobacterium sp. 1245852.3
CGCGGCGCTCAACGCCACCGCCGCGCTGCCAACCGCAACGCCCAATTTGCTCAACGACAGCCTCATGTGTGGACACCTTCCCCAGTTAATGCACCGCTATTACGGCGAGAACATCTGCCCAGCGGTTGCCGTCCTTCGGTTGAGATTACCAGGCCCCGCGAGCGTGCCTGCAACACAACGGATATCGCACACCACCGCCCGGGCGTTACTCTTCGCAGGTCAGCGGCTTGCCAGCGGTGTTCGCCGTCGGCGAAACGGGGGCCGGTCACAGGCTCCGAGACTGTCGGTCTTAAATCGGTATTTCGACAGGCGCGCCAAATGGTTGACCTGTATCTGCAACGTCTAGTATCAGTAACCGAAAGCTTCACCGGATGCGGTCGGACGCGCGCCGGTGCGAGCTGAACGCCCAGCCCACAGTTGAGCCCAGCAGCTGGCTTAGTACATGGAGGAGACGTCTGTGACGTACACGATCGCCGAACCCTGTGTCGACATCAAGGACAAAGCCTGTATCGAGGAGTGCCCCGTCGACTGCATCTATGAAGGCGCTCGGATGCTCTACATCCACCCCGACGAATGCGTCGACTGCGGGGCGTGCGAGCCGGTCTGCCCCGTCGAAGCGATCTACTACGAAGACGATGTGCCGGACCAGTGGAGCCAGTACACGCAGATCAACGCCGACTTCTTCGCCGAGCTGGGATCGCCCGGCGGCGCGGCCAAGGTCGGCTTGACCGAGAACGACCCGCAAGTGGTCAAGGATCTGCCGCCGCAGGGCGAGGGCGACTGAGCGGCCCGGTGCCCCACCAGCTCAAAAAGCGCCGGCCGGCGGTGTCGGCGGCCCTGCCCGAGTTCCCCTGGGACACGCTGGCCGACGCGAAGGCGCTGGCCGGCGCCCATCCGGACGGCATCGTCGACCTCTCGGTCGGCACCCCGGTCGACCCCGTTGCCCCGGTGATCCAGGAGGCGCTGGCCGCCGCCGCGTCGGCGTCGGGCTATCCCGCCACCGCCGGCACCGCCCGGCTGCGCGCATCGGCGGTCGCCGCGCTGGACCGCCGGTTCGGCATCGCCGGGCTGGGCGAGGCGGCGGTGCTCCCGGTGATCGGCAGCAAGGAGCTCATCGCCTGGCTGCCCACGCTGCTGGGCCTGGGCCCCGCGGACGTCATCGTGGTGCCCGAGCTGGCGTATCCGACCTATGACGTCGGGGCCCGGCTGGCCGGGGCGCGGGTGCTGCGCGCGGATTCGCTGACCCAGCTGGGTCCGCAATCGCCGTCCTTGTACTACCTGAACTCGCCGAGCAACCCGACCGGACGTGTCCTGGGCGTCGATCACCTGCGCAAGGTGGTCGGCTGGGCCCGCGACCGGGGCTGCCTGGTGGCCTCCGACGAGTGCTATCTGGGGCTGGGCTGGGACGACCAGCCGCTGTCGATCCTGCACCCCTCGGTCTGCGACGGCGACCACACCGGCCTGCTCGCGATCCACTCCCTATCGAAGAGCTCGTCGCTGGCGGGCTACCGGGCCGGGTTCGTCGCCGGGGACCCCGAGCTGGTCGACGAGCTGCTGGCCGTGCGCAAGCACGCCGGGATGATGGTGCCCACGCCGGTGCAGGCGGCCATGGTGGCGGCCCTCGACGACGACGCCCACGAACTGGCACAGCGGCAACGCTATGAGCGCCGCCGCGCGG
>NZ_LZLL01000146.1:0-5438 GCF_001669335.1 Mycobacterium sp. 1245852.3
GATCGACAGCCCGGACAAGCCGTGCCGGGCCCGTAGCTGGGGGCACGATGGCTTGGACGATCCCTACAGGAGTCCGCGACGTGATGGCGAAAACGGTTGTGGCCGCAGCGCTGATCGCAGTCGCCGCGGCGGGTGCGGGCGCACGGGCGAACGCGATGCCCGCGCCGGCCGCGCGAATCCTCGTTGCGCCGCAGGATAATCCCGATCCCGGCCTGCCGACCAACCCGTCCGATCCCCGATGTGTGGCGATGCCAGAGGTCGCGCAGTGTCAGGGCGGGCCGTACGCCGCCGACGCCGCCCCCACCGGCCCGGCGGATACCGCATGCATCAGCCAGCCCGCCAATCCCGTGTGCGCCGGAGGCCCGTACGCGCTGCCGCCGGCGGCCGCCCCGCAGATCGCCCCGCCGCCGCCCGCGGCCCCACCGCCGCCGGTGGACCAGGCGCCGATCGCGCCGCCGCCCGTCGCGCCGCCGGCAGTGCCGGTCGCGCCCGCGGCACCGGCCGACCCCGACATCGGGATGCCGGGGCACATATGACGGTGAGCCGCTAGCCGATCAGCACGGCATAGCGCGGCTTGATCACCTCGTCGATGATCGCCAGCCGCTCGTCGAACGGGAGGAACGCTGACTTCATCGCGTTGATGGTGAACCGCTCGAGGTCGCTCCATCCGTAGCCGAAAGCCTCGACCAGCCGGTGCATTTCGCGGCTCATGAAGGTGTCGCTCATCAGCCGGTTGTCGGTGTTCACGGTCACCCGGAAGCGGGTGCGGGCCAGCAGATCGAACGGATGCTCGGCGATGCTGTTGACGGCACCGGTCTGCACGTTGGAGCTGGGGCACAGCTCCAGCGGAATTCGCTTGTCCCGCAAGATGGATGCTTGTTGACCCAGCCGGACCTTGCCGTCGCCCAGCACCTCGATGTCGTCGACGATGCGCACCCCATGGCCCAGCCGGTCCGCCCCGCAAAAGGCGATCGCCTCGTGAATGGACGGCAGGCCGAACGCCTCACCGGCGTGAATGGTGAAGCGCGCGTTGTGGTCTCGCATGTATTCGAAAGCGTCCAGGTGCCGGGTCGGTGGGTTGCCCGCCTCGGCGCCGGCGATGTCGAACCCGACAACTCCCTTGTCCCGGAACCGGATTGCCAGCTCGGCGATCTCCCGGGACACCGCCGCGTGCCGCATCGCGGTGACCAGCAGGCGCACCACGATCGGGCGCCCGGCCGCGGCGCAGGCCTTCTCACCGTCGGCGAAGCCGGCCAGCACGGCGTCGACGATCGCATCGAAGGACAGCCCGCGGTCGATGTGCAGTTCGGGCGCGAACCGGATCTCGGCGTACACCACCGAGTCCTCGGCCAGATCTTCTACGCACTCGTAGGCGACCCGGTGCAGCGCCTCGGGCGTCTGCATCACCGCGACGGTGTGCGAGAACGGCTCCAGGTAGCGCTCCAGCGAGCCGCTGTGCGAACGGGTGCGAAACCACGTCGCCAGCTCGTCGACGTCGGTGGCGGGCAGCCCGTCGTAACCGATCTGCCCGGCGATCTCCAGCACCGTCGACGGGCGCAGGCCGCCGTCGAGGTGATCATGCAGCAGGGCCTTGGGGGCCTTCCTGATCTGCTCGAGGCCCAGCGGTGCGGTCATGTCATGATCCGATCGATGATCAGCGGCCGGGGAGTCGGGGCCGTGTCGCCGACGCTCCACCCGCCGTCCAGCTCGGCCAGCGCGGCACCGAAACGCTCCGGGATGTCGGTGTAGAGGGTGAACAACGGCTCGCCGGCGGTGACCGGTTCGCCGGGCCGGCGGTGGATCCGGATCCCCGCGCCCAGCTGCACCCGCTCGCCCGGGCGGGACCTGCCCGCGCCGAGCCGCCATGCCCCCAGCCCCACTGCCATCGCGTCGATATCGCCCATTGTGCCGCCCCGGGGCGCGGTCACGGTCTCGGCATGCCGACCGAGGGGCAACGGCACCGACAGATCGCCGCCCTGGGCCGCGACGAGCCGGCGGAACCGGTCCATCGCGGTGCCGTCGCGCAGGGTGTCGGCGGGGTCGCGGTCGCGGATCCCGGCCAGCTCCAGCATCTCGGAGGCCAGCCGCAGGGTCAGCTCGACGACGTCGGGCGGCCCGCCCCCGGCCAGCACCTCGAGCGACTCGGCCACCTCGAGGGCGTTGCCGACCGTGGCGCCCAGCGGCCGGTTCATGTCCGTCAGCAGGGCGCGGGTGGGCACGCCGTGCGCCGCCCCCAGCTCGACCATGGTGTGCGCCAGCTCGCGGCACTGCCGCTCGGAGTCCAGCAGCGCCCCGGAGCCGACCTTCACGTCGAGCACCAGCGCGCCGGCCCCCTCGGCCAGCTTCTTGCTCATCACCGAGCTGGCGATCAGCGGCAGCGACTCGACCGTGGCGGTGATGTCGCGCAGCGCGTACAGCTTGGCGTCGGCGGGAGCCAGGTCGCCGGCGGCGAAGATGGCCGCGCCGAGGACGCGAAGCTGCTCGCGCACCCGCCGGTTGGACAGCTGGGCGGTGAACCCGGTGATGGATTCCAGCTTGTCCAGGGTGCCGCCGGTGTGGCCGAGCCCGCGGCCCGACGCCTGCGGGACCGCGGCTCCGCAGGCGGCGACGACGGGCACCAGCGGCAGGGTGATCTTGTCCCCCACCCCGCCGGTGGAGTGCTTGTCGACGGTGGCCAGGCCCAGGTCACCGAAATCGAGCGTGTCCCCCGACGCCAGCATCGCCGCCGTCCACCGGGCGGTCTCGGCGCGGTCCATGCCGCGCAGCAGGATCGCCATCAGCAGCGCCGCCATCTGTTCTTCGGCCACCCGGCCGTCGGTGTAGGCGCCGATGACCCAGTCGATGGCGGCGTCGGACAACCGGCCGCCGTCGCGCTTGGTCCGGATCACCGTGGGCGCGTCGAACGCGGGGTCAGCCAAGTGGCTCCCCGGGGCTCAGGGTGTCGTCCCGTTCTCTTTGACGAACGACGCAAGCGCGCCGACGAGCTGGGTGGAGAATGGCAGTGGCTTCGGGTAATTGACCGGCGTTCCGCTGGCGTCCTCTTTCAGGACGTGGTTCACCCCGGTCAGGTGGACATAGTCGGTCTTGGTGCCCGCGCTGGTCAGGCCTGACACCAGGGAATCGACGTCCTGGCAGGTGATCTGCAGATCGGCGTCGCTGCAGGTGACCAGCACCGGCATGTTGCGCGGCAGCTTCGCCGCCAATGCCTGCGGGTCGATCGCGTCCTCCTGCAACAGGGCGTGCGCATTGGCGGCGTTGATCACCGACTTCAGCCCGGGCGGTTCGTCGGGCGGGACCTGGCCGGTCGCGCGGAACTGCTGTATCGCGTTGTCGATCGCCGCGGTGCTTTCGGCGGCCCGCGCCGCGGCGACGCGTCCAGACCTGACGGCGGCGTCGGCCTGGGCGTGGGCCTGCTCGGACACATGGTCGAGGATGCGGCGGCTCGCCGGTTCCACCAGGCCCAAGGACTGCACCGCGGGAACCGTCCCGGGCGCGGCGGTGGCCAGCATCATCGCGTAGAGGGCGCCTTCGCTGTGGCCGAGCGCCATCAGATGAGTCCGGTCGATGCCGGATTGGTTGGCCAGGAAGTTCAACGCGGCGGCCGCCTCGTCTTTGAACACGCCGATGTCGACCTTCGCCGGGTCGGTGGCGTAGGGGCCGAGCCCGGTCTGACCGGTGCCCAGCTTGTCGTAGCGCAAGCTGGCGACGCCGTCGTCGGACAGCGCCCGCGCCAGATTCCGCAGCGTGTCGACCTGACCCGGCATGGCGGCCGAGTCACCGTTGCGATCCGTCGGCCCACTGCCGGCGATCAGCAGCGCCGCCGGCACCGCCCGCCCATGCCCCGCCGGATGACGGAACGTGCCGTACACGGTCATGTCCGCGACCGGGAAGGAGACGGAGTCCTCCACCCAGGACGACGACGCCGGCGCCGGCGACGAGGTCCCCGACGGCGGCTTTGCGGCGGGTGACTGCGACGCGCATCCCGCGGCCCCCATACTCGCCGCGATCAGCACCGCAACAAAAAGCCTGGGCAGCGATCCCATCGGCGGCGCGCTCCCCCGTTGCACACGGATGACGGTAAGCCGACCGGCAACGCTCAGCAAGCGACCGCGTGCATCAGCCACGCCCGCGGGCCAGGTCGTCGGGCCCGAAAGCGTCCGGCAGCAGGTCGCCGAGCCGGCGCGGCCCGCGCGGATGGTCGATCAGCAGCTCCGGGCCGCCGTGTTCGGCCAGCACCTGGCGGCACCGCCCGCACGGCATCAGCACCGATCCCCGCCCGTCCACGCACGCCAGCGCCACCAGGCGCCCACCGCCGCCCGAATGCAGGGCGCACACCACCGCACACTCGGCACAGAGACCGAGGCCATATGAGATGTTCTCCACATTGCAGCCGGTCACCACCCGGCCGTCATCGACCAGCGCGGCCGCCCCGACCCGGAATCGCGAGTACGGTGCGTAGGCGCCCTCGGCGGCATCTATTGCCTTGTCCCGCAACATCTTCCAGTCGATCTCAGGCGTCATGAATCCCCGCTCACCGATGGCCGATTCCGACAGTCACCCTATCCGCAAAACGGCGTTTCGCTTGACGGACATTGCCCCAAGTCACAGCGTGTCCGAGCTAAGCTCAAGTGCCCGGCGTGACCGACGTTGAGGCCGGAAGAAGGCGCAGGACTGGGGTGACACTGGGGTGACTACGCAACCGACAACCGCGGATCCGGCGGCTCCGGCTCCCTCGCGCAAACGCAGGCCACCACGCACGCTGTACCGGGGCGACCCAGGCATGTGGTCGTGGGTGCTGCACCGGATCAGCGGCGCGACGATCTTCTTTTTCCTGTTCGTCCACGTCCTGGACGCCGCGATGCTGCGGGTCAGCCCGCAGACCTACAACGCGGTGATCCACGATTACCAGATGCCGGTCGTCGGGCTGATGGAATACGGCCTGGTCGCGGCGGTGCTCTTTCATGGCCTGAACGGGATCCGGGTGATCCTGATCGACTTCTGGTCCGAGGGCCCGCGCCATCAACGGTTGATGTTCTGGATCGTCGGCGTCGTGTTCCTGCTGCTGATGGTTCCGGCCGGCGTGGTGACGGTCATCCACATGATGGAGCACTTCCGATGAGCGGCCCGGATTTGCAGCTCGGTCGCGGCGAGCTCGCCCCGGTCAAACAGCGCCTGTATGACCGCCCCGCCAGCCTGGACAACCCACGCTCCCCGCGGCGGCGGGCCGGCATCCCCAACTTCGAGAAGTTCGCGTGGCTGTTCATGCGGTTCTCCGGGATCGCGCTGTTCGTGCTGGCGATCGGGCACCTGTTCATCATGTTGATGTGGGATAACGGCGTTTACCGCATCGACTTCAACTATGTGGCGCAGCGCTGGGCGTCGCCGTTCTGGCAGTTCTGGGACCTGGCGCTGCTGTGGCTGGCGCAGCTGCACGGCGG
>NZ_LZLL01000147.1:0-19123 GCF_001669335.1 Mycobacterium sp. 1245852.3
AGTCGACGATGAGGAACGCCGGGTGCGTCAGTTGCATGACGTTCCGGAAGAACCCGACCTCCCCGGAGAGCATCACCTTGGTGCCCTTGGTCAGGTCCTTCTTCAAGTAGTTCGCGTTGAAGAACGTCGCGGTCACCTTGCTGCGGCCCGAGCCGAGGGTGATGCGGTGGCACAGCTTCTTCGGGTTCTTCTTCATCGGAAACGTCTCGGTTTCGGCGATCGTGTCGATGATGGTGATGTGCTCGCCCGTTTCGGGCCGCTCGTCGTCGGAGCCCCACCGCGAGGCGCCCTCCGTATAGCTGCGCGGATAGTGGCGCAGCAGGGCGTCGACGGTGCGGATGCCGAAGACCTCGTCGAGCGATTCGGCGGCCTTGGCTCCCACCACGAAGTCCAGCCGGTCGCCCAGCGACACCATCGCTACTCGACCCCGATCAGCAGCGCGTCACCGTGGTGGCCGGTGCGGTAAGTGACCAGTTCGGTCCCGGGGTGGTGGTCGTGCATGTGTTCTTCCAGAATGTCGCCGAGCGCGCCGGCATTGGCATCGGAGCCGTCGATGCCGGCGCCCAGCAGCACCGTCACCAGGTCGCCGCCCGAGGCCAGCAGCAGGTCGAGCAGGCCTATCGCCGCCCCGACCGCATCGGCGGCCACTATCAGCACCTCGTCGCCCGCGATGCCCAGGCCGTCGCCGGGCCGGCAGCGCCCCGCCCAGGTCAGCGCGCTTTCGGTCGCGATGCGCACCGAGCCGTGCCGCGCCGCACCGGCGGCGCGGGCCATGGTGTAGCCGTCGTCCACCGCCTGCCGGTCGGTTTCGTGCACGGCCAGCGCGGCCAGCCCCTGCACCATCGAGCCGGTCGGGATCGGCACCACATCGATGCCCCAGCCGATCGCCGCGGTGCAACCGGCCACCAACTCCTCGGCCGCCACGTAGCCATTGGGCAGCACCATCACCTGTGCGGCGCCGGTGTCCACGATGGCCCGCATCAGTTGGTGCGCGCTGATGTTGGTGACGGGATCGTGCCCGGTCGGTTCGCGTTGCAGCACGCTGGCGCCCTCTCCGGCGAACAGCTCGGCGGCGCCGTCTCCGTCGACCACCGCCAGCACGGCGCGCTCCCGCGTCCAGCCGCCGGCGGGCAGGCCCGGGGCGCCCGAGCTCAGCGCCGAGATGACGATGCGGCTCAGCCGCCCGGCCGCCAGGCCCGCTTCCACGGCGGCGCCGGCGTCGTCGGTGTGCACGTGGACCGAGTACGTGCGCTGCGCCGACGACGGCGCCGACGCGATGCCCACCGAATCGCCCAACTCCCCCAACCGATCCCGCAGCCTGTCCGCCGCCGCGGGCTCGCAGTCGTCCAGCCGGTACATCACCTCGAAGTGGGGCGCCGGGCGCTGCGCGGACGCCTCCGGTTGCAGTTCCCGCGGCGACAGCTCGTACACCGTGCGGGCGGGAGCCTGCCCGGTGATGGTGCAGCGCAGCGCGTCCAGCAGGACCAGCAGTCCGCGCCCGCCGGCGTCCACGGCGCCGGCGTCGGCGAGCACGTCGAGTTGTTCGGGCGTCTTCTCCAGGGCGACCACCGCCGCGTCGCCGGCCGCGATGACCGCCGGCACCAGACCGTCCCCGGCCCGGGCGCACTGCGCGACGGCGTGGGCGGCCGCCCGCAGGACCGAGACGATGGTCCCGGGGATCTCCTCACCGCCCATCGAGCTGATGACCAGCTCCACGCCGCGCTGCAGCGCCGCACCGAGGATCGCGACGTCGATGTGCGACAGCTCGCCCCCGGCATCGGCGGCCGCGGTCGCGGTGACGTCGGCGAGGCCCCGCAGGATCTGCGACAGGATCACGCCGGAATTGCCGCGGGCGCCGTTCAGCGCGCCGGCCGACAGCGCCGCCGCGGCCCGCGCCACGCAGCCCGATCCGGCCTCGGCGCCCGCGTTGGCCTCTGCCAGGGCGGAACGCATGGTGAACAGCATGTTGGCGCCGGTGTCGGAGTCGGCGACGGGGAAGACGTTGAGCCGGTTGATTTCGTCGATGTGCGTGATCAGGTCGCTGACGGCGGTGTGCGCCCAGTCGCGCAGGGTGGTCGCGTCCAGGAGACGATCCTGCGACGTATCCGCAGTGCCCAGTGTGACCCACCTCCTCCGCACCAGTCCCCCGGTGGGCGCCAGCGTAGCCGGGCGCCGGAGCCGCTGCGCTCAGTTGCTCTGCGCCGTTGAGGAAGATCGAACAGTAGCGGACGTATTCGGTCGAGGTAGTCCTCGACGCCACATTTTCCGGCCAAGAAGGTATCGCAGGCGGGTTTAATAGCCCTGCCGGATACCGGGATTGGCCTGGCCCACCAACATGCGCTCATTGCTGCCGTCGCGGCTGACGCCGTAGCGGTTCATCTGATAGTTCATCGACGCGCACGCGGTGGCCACCGGATCCCACGCCGAGTTCGACGTCCCGGGCTGGTGAAAGGCCGCGAAGGTATCCGGCATCACCTGCCACGGGCCCCGCGTGGCGTGCAGCGGGCCGCCGTCGAGCTGGGAAGGCCCATAGGCGTTGCTGTCCGACAGGTTGATCGCACCCGAATGAAACTGCGACTCGTGATCGGCGATGGTCATCATGCCCTCGATCCAGTGACCACGGGCCGCCGCGTCGGTGACCCCGATCCGGGTCAGCGCCTCCTCGAGATAGCCGCGGATCGCCTCGGGTCCGTCGGGCCACACTTCCCGGCCGTCGAAAGCGACCTGCCGCAGCTGGATGCCGCCCTCGCGCACGGCCGCCGCCTCTTGCACCGCAGGACGAGGCGCATCGGGCTGCCACCACCACGTCGCACCGGCCGCTGCCCTGGGGCCCGCCCCGCCCTGCCCGGCGCCGTACTGGCCGCCCACGGCGGTCGGGCAGTTAACCGAGGTGCTTCCGATGGCGACGCTGCCCAGCGCCGCCACCACCAGATAGGCCGTCGCCACCCGGCGCAACCTCGAGACCAACCGTCGTACGCCCACCGGAGAGCCCCGCCGGCTTTCGACGCGGGCTGGACCGGCGGCGTTTTCGGCGCGCGCAACCACCCCGCGCACTCCCCTCAAACCTGCCGATATTTGCTTCCCAGCCGCATCCGCAGCTCCGCGCGGGCCGGCACCGCCGGGAAGAAGACTTCAGCCAAATCGACGCGCCGTCCGCGCCTGACACAGGCAGCGACCGCGCCGACCATCGGCGGCGCTGTCATCCTAGCGACCGGGCACGCCATCTACCCCGGTCAAAGCCCCTACTGTGATCGACTGCATGTCGACCATGCGAGAGGGTTGCAGCGCACAGCAAACCGGCGCGACCGCGCGTAACCGCAGGGTCGGCCCCTGACGACCGTTTTGGTGGTTGCCGGAGGAGTCGGTATCCTCAGGTGTGCCCGGTGCAACCTGGGCTGTCCCGGCCGAATTGCCGGACCCCCGAGATTTGAGGAGCTTGAACAATGGCCGCTGTGTGCGACATCTGCGGGAAAGGCCCCGGCTTCGGTAAGTCGGTGTCACACTCCCACCGCCGCACCAGCCGCCGGTGGGACCCCAACGTTCAGACCGTGCACGTCGTCACCCGCCCGGGCGGCAACAAGCAGCGCCTGAACGTCTGCACCTCCTGCATCAAGGCCGGCAAGGTCGTCCGGGGCTGACGGCAGCCGTTGTTCACATGACGACGTGGCCGGCGTCCACCGGGATCGCCGCGCCGGTGATGTAGCGCGATCGCGGCCCGGCAAGCCAGAGCACCGCTTCGGTGACGTCCTGCGCCTCGACCAGCGGCACGTCGGGTAGCAGCGTCTGCGACAGGGCCGGGTTGGGGTTCTCCAGCATCCGGTTCACCACGAAATCGTTGAGGATCATCGGCGTCGCAACCCCGCTCGGGTGGATCGAATTGACCCGAATCTTGTGCGGCGCATAGGCATTCGCCGCCGAGCGCATCAACCCCACCACACCGTGTTTGGACGCGGCGTAGGCGAACATCGCCGCGCTGCCGTCGCCACCGCGGCCGGTCAGGCCCTGTGACGAGCTGACCAGCACCACCGAGCCGCCCCGGCCCTTGCGCACGATCGAGGGCACCGTCGCCAGCAGCGTGTGCCACACACCCTTGAGGTTGGTGTCCACGATCGTGTTGAACACCGGTTCGGACTCGGGGTCGGTGACGCCGATGGCCACCACCCCGGCGTTGGCGACGACGATGTCGATGTCGCCGAGCTCGTCGACGCCGGCCTGCACCCCGGCCTGCAGCGCCTGGAGGTCGCGGACGTCCGCGGCGACGGACGCCGCCTTGCGACCGGCCGCCTGGACCAGCTGTACGGTCTCGGCGAGCTCGGATTCGGTCCCCAGGGCGTAGGGGATCGCCTCGAGGTCGGCGCAGATGTCGACGGCGATGATGTCGGCGCCCTGCTCGGCCAGCGCCACGGCGTGGCTGCGGCCCTGGCCGCGCGCGGCGCCGGTGATGACGGCCACCGTGTTGTCGAAGTCGCCCATGACTACACCTCCAGTTGTGTGCCGGTCTCGCGTTCGGCGAAGGTCACCAGCCGCGCGGCCGTGTCGTAATCGCAGGCCAGCGGCGTGCGGCCGATCAGCACCGGGCCGCCGCGCAGCCCGAACCTGCCGCTGACCCCGACGTAACTGCCCGGCGGGATCGGCTCGCTGATGCAGTACAGCGTCGGCGCCGCGCCCTCGTCGATGTCGTTGGCCAGCCGGTCGGCCACCACCTTGACCCCTTTGTGGGCCAGCGACATCAGCCGTGAGTCACCGAGGTTCGACAGGTTGGAGGCCACCCACCCCGGGTGGGTGAGCTGCGTGACGATCGGCGATCCGGCCGCGCGCAGCCTGCGGTCGAGCTCCAGCCCCCACAGCATGACCGCGAGCTTCGACTGCGCGTAGGCGCCCAGCCTCGTCCACTTGTGCCGGCGCAGATGCAGGTCGTCCAGGTGCAGCGTCGCCGACCGGTGTGCGTCGGAGCCGACGTTGATGATCTGCGAACGCACCCTTCCCAGCAGCAGATTGGTGAGCGCGAACGGTCCGAGCAGGTTGGTGCCCAGTGTCATCTCGAAGCCGTCGACCGTCTCGGTGCGCCGGTCGGTCAGGGCACCGGCGTTGTTGATCAGGATGTCGACCGGCCCGTCGATCAGATCCGCGAAGGCACGCACCGACGACAGGTCGGCGAGGTCGAGCTTGACCACAGCGGTCGACCCACCCATTTCGGTGGCGCGTTGCTTCCCGAGTTCGGTGTTGCGCACCGCCAGGATCACGTGCGCCCCGGCTTTGGCGAGCGCACGCGCCGTGCCGAGCCCGACGCCGTTGGTTGCCCCGGTCACGATCACGCGTTTGCCGGTCAGGTTGCCGAGCCGGCTCGGCGTCCACGGTAGGGTCACGGCGATCAGAGTAATGGTCGGTTCTATGTAAGTTGGACCGGTTCTGCCAACATTGTTGCGGAACAGAGCGGAAGACTCCCGAGGCGGTTCGACAATGAGTGACAGCGCCACCGAGATCACCAACCTCATCTACACCTATGCGCAGCTTCTCGACGGCGGCGACCTGGACGGCGTGGCCCGGTTATTCGAGCACGGCCGCATCTGCGGGATCCAGGACGGCCCGCCCGAGACGGTGTTCGCCGGTTCCGCCCGGGTGCGGGAGATGTATGACATGGCCACCCGGATCTACGAGGACGGCACCCCGAAGACCAAACACAACACGACCAATGTGCAGCTCTACATCGACGAGGCGGCCGGGACCGCGCAGAGCACGTCCTATTACTGCGTCACGCAGGCCACCGATGAGCTGCCGCTGCAGGTCATCGTGACCGGGCATTACAAGGACACGTTCCACCGCGTGGACGGAGCCTGGCGCTTCGACAGCCGCACCATGTTCGTCGACCAGGTCGGCGACGTCAGCCGGCATCTGAAGTTCTGACCCGTGGCATCCGCGAGCGCGTCCGACGGCCCGTTCGACCCGGCCGCCGTGCTGGCCGATGCGCAACGCAAGGAAGAGCTAAGCGATTGGGGCCCAGGCGAATTCGACGGCGCGCTGCGGATGTTGCTGGCCGACTATGCCCGCACCGACCTCAACGGCCTCAATGCCCAGGGCGTGCACATCCTGCGGTCCGGCATCGTGCACAGCCTGCGGATGCGGCTGCGCGCGCAGGAGTGGATCCGCCGGCACCCGGAGATCCTCGACGAGCGGGTGGCCGCGCCGATCGTGGTCGTCGGGATGATGCGCAGCGGCACCACGCTGCTGCAGCGGCTGCTGGCCGCCGACCCGCGCTTCGTCTGCGCCTACGGCTGGGAGGTCGTCGAGGTCGCGCCGCGCCTGGACCATCGGTTCACCGACGCGCCCGATCCGCGCATCGCGATCAGCGAAGCGCGCGAAGCGAAATCCCGCGAACTGGCGCCCGAATTGTTCTCGATTCACCCGATGTATGCCAGGGAGGCCGAGGAGGAGATCGTCTTTTTGGCCGACGCGTTCTTGTCGCACGTTCCCGAGTCGGGGGCGCACCTGCCGCGGTACCGGTCCTGGCTCGACGACCAGGACTTCTCCCCCGCTTACGGCTATCTGCACCGGATGCTGCAGTTCCTGCAGTGGCAGAAACGGCAGCGGGGCGCCCACGGCCGGCGCTGGGTGCTCAAATCCCCTGCGCACCTTGGGTATTTGCATCTGTTGCGTGCCCAGTTCCCCGACCTGCACCTCGTGCACATGCATCGCGACCCGCGCACCACCATCGCGTCGGGGGCCAGCCTGAACGCGACCCTGCACGCGATGCACGCCGATGCCGTCGACGTGCACCGGGTCGGTGCGCAATGGCTGGAGCGGATGGGCTGGACCAATGACCGGGCGATGGCGATCCGCGACGGCTGGACCGATCAGGATGCCGTGGTCACCGACATCGGGTTCGACGAGGCGGTGGCCGACCCGATCGGCCAGGTGGCCCGCGTCTACGACGCCGTCGGCCTGCCGCTGACCGCGCAGGCCGAGGACGCGATGCGGCGCTGGCTGGCCCACCGCCCCCGTGAGGTGCCGCGGCCGCCTTACGGACTGGAGCCCTACGGCCTGCGTCCCGAGCAGGTCGATGAGCGATTCACGTTGTACAACAAGCGTTTCGGACGGCAAATCGGAGGAACTGCGCATGCCTGAACACCCGGTCGCGACGGCGTCCCAGCACGAGCAGGAGCTGGCGGCCCTCGACCTGATCGAGCACCCTACCCTCAAGGCCGCCTACGGCGCGGTCGCCGAGACTTGGCTCGGTCGCGCCAAGGCGTCGGAGGCGATGCGCGAACGGTTCGACGACGCGTTCGCCGAGGTGATGTTCTCGGCGGCGGTGTGGTCGTCCAATCAGGACAAGCTGCGACCGAAGGTCAGTTGCATCACCCGGCTCGCGCACCCGGTGGACGGCCGTCGCATTCCCGGATCCCGGTGGGGCATCGACAATCCCGACAGCGTGTACCGGGTGATCCCGATCTCCGGCGACGAGCGCTACGAGATCCACGGCCGGGTCGGCGAGCACCGGATGACCGAGAACTACTTCACGCTGTGGGATGCGCGCATGGGGACCGTCGCCGTCCTCAACGGCCGCACCATGCAGGTCGACTCCGACGGCAGCTACACCATCACCGTCGACTCCGAGCCGGCCAACGGCCGGCCCAACCACGTGCAGACCTCGCCGGAGGCCCACGAGTTCTACATCCGCGACGTGCTGCTGGACTGGGACCTCGACGACCCGAATCATGTTGAGGTGCAACGCCTTGGCGGTCCGCCGGCCGCCCCGGCGCGCACGCTCGACGAACAGGCCGAGGCCACCGCGGCGATGATGGATTACTTCGCCAACTTCACCGGCAAGCTCAGCCACGGCGTGTACAAGATGCCCGCCAACCATTTCAATCTCGCCTGGTCGGCCGACAAGGTCGGCGCGATGCGCAATCAGGTCTATGTGATGGGCCGGTTCGACCTCGCCCCCGACGAGGCCTTCGTCGTCGACCTGAATGACGGTGGCGCCGAATACTTCACGGTGCCGCTGAGCAACATCTGGGGCACGACACTGAATCTCGTCGACCGAAACGGCAGCCTCAACAAGGCGCAGTCGGTGGCCAACGAGGACGGCAGCTACACCTACGTGATCTCGCCCGTCGACCCCGGCGTGGCGAACTGGATCGACTCCGACGGCCTGCGGGAGGCCATCTTGACGTTGCGGATGGCGGAGTTCGGTGAGTCCGGCCCGCGCGAAGACCTCGGGGCGCGCGGCCGGGTGGTCAAGCTGGACCGGCTCGACGCCGAGGTGCCGCACCTGCCGCGGGTGAGCGAACAGCAGCGCGCGACCGACCTCGCACACCGGCGCAACGCCTACCTGCGCCGCCTGCCGGAAGGGACGATCTGACGTGTCACGCTGGCTGATCACGGGATGCTCCACGGGCTTCGGGCGCGAAATCGCGCGCGCCGCGCTGCAAGCCGGCCACAGCGTCGTGGTGACCGCGCGGCGGGCCGAGGCGGTGGCCGACATCGCCGACGAATTCGGGGACCGGGCCGTGGCCGTCGCCCTCGACGTGACCGATGCCGCCCAGATCGCGGCGGCGGTGTCCGCGGCAGACGAGGCATTTGGCGGGGTCGACGTCCTGGTCAACAACGCCGGCCACGGCTACCTGTCCTCGGTGGAAGAGGGTGAGGACGCCGAGGTCCGAAAGCTGTTCGACGTCAACTACTTCGGGGCCGTCGACATGATCAAGGCGGTGCTGCCCGCCATGCGCGCCCGCGGGTCGGGACACATCATCAACATCTCCTCGATGACCGGCCTGGTGGCCAACCCGCCCAACGCCTACTACTCCTCGACCAAGTTCGCGCTCGAGGCTCTGACCGAGGCGCTGGCCGCCGAGGTGCGCCCGCTGGGCATCAAGGTGACCGCGATCGAGCCCGGCGCGTTTCGCACCGACTGGGCGACGCGGTCGATGAAGGAATCGGGCAGCCCGATCGCCGACTACGCCGACGTGGCGGCGCGCAAGGACCTGATCAAGCAGTTCGCCGATCACCTACCCGGTGACCCGCGCAAGGTCGCCGAAGCGGTGCTGATGGTGACCACGCTCGACGAACCGCCGCTGCGGCTGCTGCTGGGCCGTGACGTGCTGAAGGCCATGCGCGACAAGCTCGCCGCGCTCTCGGCGTCGATCGAAGAGTGGAAGGCCGTCACGAAGGACGTGAATTTCGCGGACTGATGGCGCCACTCAGTCCCGCACGATGAGGACCGTCTTACCGGCGCGGCCCCTGCCGTGGTCGCGGCTTTCGAACGCCTCACGGCCCTGGTCGAGCGCGAATGTCTGGGCGATCGCGACGTGCAACCGGTCGCCGTCGACCAGCGCGGCGAGTTCGTCGAGCTGGCCCCGGTTCGGTGTGACGATGAAAAAGGTTGCGGTGACACCGAATTGCTCGGCCCGGCCCTCTGGAGGCGGTGCGGACAGGGTGACCAGCCGGCCACCGCGGCGCAGCACGCCGAACGACCGCTCCAATGTCGGCCCGCCCACCGTGTCGATGACGACGTCGTAGCCGGCACCGGGTTCGTCGAACGCCTCGGTGCGCACGTCGATCACCCGCTGCGCGCCGCACCCGCGCAGCAGGTTGGCGGTGTCGCTGCGCACGGTCGCGGTCACCCGCGCGCCCAGCAGAGCGGCCAGCTGAACCGTCAGCAGGCCCACTCCCCCGGCACCGCCGTGCACCAGCACGCTCTCGCCGGGTTGCACGGCGGCGTGGTCGACCAGCGCCTGCAGGGCGGTCAGCCCGGCCAGCGGCAGCGCGGCGGCGACGGTGTGCGAGACGGTCGACGGCTTGGTCGCCAGGTCGGCGGCGGGCACGGCGACGAAATCGGCCGCCGCGCCGTCACGGTCGAACCCGATCAACCCGTACACCTCGGCGCCCGGCGCGAAATCCGACACGTCGGCGGCGACCGCTTCGACCACGCCGGACACCTCGTGTGAGGGGATCACCGGGAGGCGGCTGGCGCCGTCGCGGGTCCAGGTCTCCTCCCACGTCAGCTCGTCGAAGGTGATCCCGGCCGCGTGTACCGCCACCAACACCTCACCCGCGGCCGGCACCGGTCGCGGGGCCCGTTCGAGCACCAGCTGCTCCGGGCCGCCCCGCCGGTGCGCGCGCAGCGCGGTCATCTCGGTCATGGCAGGCGCCAGTCGATCGCGTCGGCGCCCATGCCGGTCAGCAATTCGTTGGCGCGGCTGAACGGGCGTGAACCGAAGAACCCGCGCGACGCCGACAGCGGGGACGGATGCGGTGACTCGATGGCCACGCAATTGCCCTGGGCGAGAATGGGTTTGAGGGTCGACGCGTCGCGGCCCCACAGGATCGCCACCAGGGGCCGCGACCGCTCGGTCAGCGCCCGGATGGCGCATTCGGTCACCGCCTCCCAGCCCTTGCCGCGGTGCGACGCCGGATTGCTGGGCCGCACCGTGAGCACCCGGTTCAGCAGTAGCACGCCGCGCTGCGCCCAGGGCGTCAGGTCGCCGCAGGAGGGCTGCGGATGGCCCAGGTCCGCGGTGTACTCCTGAAAGATGTTGGCCAGACTGCGTGGCAACGGCCGCACGTCGGGCGCCACCGAAAAGCTCAGCCCCACAGCGTGTCCGGGCGTCGGGTACGGGTCCTGCCCGACGATCAGCACCCTGACGTCGTCGAAGGGATAGGTGAAGGCGCGCAACACATTCGGTCCGGCCGGCAGGTACCTGCGCCCGGCCGCGATCTCGGCCCGCAGGAACTGCCCCATCCCGGCCACCTGGTCGGCCACCGGCGCCAGCGCACTCGCCCACCCCGGCTCGACCAGTTCCCCCAGCGGACGCGCGGTCATCATCGGCTCTTCGCGATCGCGTAAACGGTCACCGCGTCACCCTAATACGACTGCCAGCCGGCGTAGCCGTTCCACTCTCGATCATCGACCAGCACCCGCGCCGGCCCGTCGAGAACCCGCCCGATGATCCGCCAACCGGCCGGCGCGGGGCCGGCGAAACACGCGACCAGGGCGTGGTCCTCGCCGCCGCCGAGCACCCAGTGCCACGGATCGGCGCCCACGGCGGCGGCGGCCGCGTCCAGCGCATCGCGGTCCGCGGCCAGCGCCGCCGTCGACAGATCCATGCCCACCCCCGACGCCTCGGCGACATGGCGCACATCGGCGATCAGGCCGTCGGAGATGTCGATCATCGCCTGCGCACCCGCGGCCGCCGCCACCGCTCCCTGGCCGTAGGGCGGCTCCGGCACCAGATGCCGGCGCCGCAGCTCGCCGAACTCCGTAATCTCCTTGCGCCACAGGGAAAGTCCGGCCGCCGAGCGGCCCAGGTCCCCGGCGACGGCGATCAGCGCACCGGGCTGCGCGCCGGATCGCCGCACCGGCGCGCGCCCGTCCGACTCGCCCAGCACCGTCACCGAGATGACCCACTGTGGGCAGTGCACCAGGTCACCGCCGGCGATGCCGGCGCCGACCCGCTGCGCCTCGTCCCACATCCCGTCGACCAGCGCGTCCACCTGCGCCGCCGGCGTATCACCGGGCGCGCCGAAGGCGACCACGAAGGCCGTCGGCCGCCCGCCCATGGCCTCGATGTCCGCGGCGTTCTGGGCGATCGCCTTGCGGCCGATGTCGTGCGGCGTCGACCAGTCCAGCCGGAAGTGCCGGTCCTGCACCAGCATGTCGGTCGACACCAGGGCGCGCCCATCACCGGCCGCCACCAGCGCCGCATCGTCTCCGGGCCCGAGCACGACCGCGGGGGGCTGCCGGCGGCCCCGCACCAGGCGATCGATCACGGCGAACTCACCGAGCTGTTGCAGCGACGGGGACTCGCCCGATTCGTCTGGCACGCCACCCACGATAGGGCTCCCGGCGCCGCGCGGACCGCCCCGAGAATAAATTGGCGTAAGGGTCAACGAAGGCGGTAGTGGTGAGCAGAAATGGGAGGTGCGCGGCGGTGGCAACCGAACCGGAAGCCGATGGCGGACCACCGCGTGCGCTGATCATCGCCGCCATCGTGCTGGCCGTCGCGACGATCGGCGTGATCCTGGCCATCGCGGCGACCCGCCAGGCGCCCCCGCGCGCGGTCGCGGTGGCCGCGGTACCGGCGCCGCAGGCCGACGGGTCCGGCTGCCGCGCGTTGCTGGGTGCGCTGCCGCAGCGGCTCGGCGATTACCAGCGCGCGCCCCTCGAGCAGCCGGCGCCCGAGGGCGCCGCCGCCTGGCGCGCCGGCCCGGACAGCGACCCGGTGGTGCTGCGCTGCGGGCTGGACCGCCCGGCCGAGTTCGTGCTCGGCGCCCCCATCCAGGTCGTCGACCGGGTGCAGTGGTTCCAGGTGAGTTCCGAACAGCAGTCCGCCGGCGACGCGGGCAGATCGACCTGGTACGCGGTGGACCGCGGGGCCTACGTGGCGCTCACGCTGCCGACCGGGTCGGGCCCGACACCGATCCAGCAGATTTCCGAGGTGATCGACCGCAGCATGCCCGCGACGCCCATCGACCCCGGCCAGCCCGGTTAGTGCCAGTCAGCGCAGGCCGACGCCGCGGGCCAATGCCGTCTCGACCATCGTCGCCAGCAGCGTCGGATAATCCACGCCGCTGGCCGCCCACATCCTCGGGTACATCGAGATCGTGGTGAATCCCGGCATCGTGTTGATCTCGTTGAGCACCGGCCCGTCCTCGGTGAGGAAGAAGTCCACCCGGGCCAGCCCCTGACAATCGATGGCCTTGAACGCCCGGACCGCCAATTGCCGTATCACGTCGGCGATTTCGTCGTCCACCTTGGCGGGCACATCCAGTTCGGCCGCGTCGTCGAGGTATTTGGTCGAGAAGTCGTAGAACGAATCCTCGCGGCCACGCACCCCGGCCACCCGGATCTCGCCCAGCGTGCTGGCTTCGACTGTGCCGCCGGGCATTTCGAGTACGCCGCACTCCAACTCCCGGCCGACGATCGCCGCCTCGACGATGACCTTGGGATCATGTTGGCGCGCGGCCGCGACGGCGGCGTCCAGCTGATCCCAGCTCGACACCCGGCTCACCCCGATCGAGGAGCCGCCCCGCGCGGGTTTGACGAAGACCGGCAGGCCCAGCCGCTCGCACTCCTCGGGGCGCAGCCTGGAACGCGACGGGCGCAGCACCGCGTAGTCACCGACCGGCAATCCCTCGGCGGCGAACAGCTTCTTGGTGAATTCCTTGTCCATGCCGGCCGCGCTGGCCAGCACACCGGCCCCCACGTAGGGCACACCGGCGAGCTCCAGCAGGCCCTGGATCGTGCCGTCCTCGCCGTAGGGGCCGTGCAGCACCGGAAAGACCACGTCGACCGACGCTAAGACCTCGGTGGCGCCGGGCGCCAGGGACACCAACTGGCCGCTGCGCCGGGGATCGGCGGGTAGCGCCAGTTCGGTGCCTGATGCGGCGGTCACCTCGGGCAGTTTCCGGTCGGTGATCGCCAGCGCGGCCGGATCACCGTCGGTGAGCACCCACGACCCCTCCGGGGTGATGCCGATCGCGACCACGTCGAACCGATCCGGATCCAGGTTGCGCAGAATGCTGCCCGCCGAGACGCACGAGATGGCGTGCTCGTTGCTGCGCCCGCCGAAGACGACGGCGACGCGCACCCGCTCGCTGGCATTCACAATCTCAAGAGGCTACCGGGTGGCACCCGTCCCGGTCGGGTGGCGGCCCTTCGCCTGGCCTTTTCACTCGGGCTTGGTGCTGCGGCCCAGGAGCAGCGCGATCGCCTCGTCGACCGACAGGCCCTTGTGGCAGACCCGGTGCACGGCGTCGGTGAGGGGCATCTCGACGTCGTAACTGGCGGCCAGTGCCAGGACGGACTCGCAGGACGTCACGCCCTCGACGACGTGCCCGTCGCCGCCGTCGGGGGTGCCGCCCAGCACCGCCTGGATGTTCGCTCCCCGGCCGAGCCGCTCGCCCAGCGAACGGTTGCGGGAATGCGGTGAGCTGCAGGTGGCCACCAGATCGCCCACCCCGGCCAGCCCGGCCAGTGTGGCGCCCTTGGCACCCAGCGCGATCCCCAGCCGCATGATTTCGGCCAGGCCGCGGGTGATGATCGCCGCCGTGGTGTTCTCGCCGAGCCCGACACCGACCGCCATCCCGCACGCGAGCGCGATGACGTTCTTGCAGGCCCCGCCGACCTCGGTGCCGACCACATCGCTGTTGGTGTAGGGGCGGAAGTATCCGCTGTTCAGCATGCGCTGCAGGGCGACGGCCCGACCCGAGTCGCTGCACGCGACCACGGTGGCGGCGGGCTGGGATGCGGCGATCTCGCTGGCCAGGTTCGGCCCCGAGATCACCGCGACCTGAGCCGGGTCGACGCCGGTGACCGAGACGATCACCTGACTCATCCGCATCAGCGTGCCCAGTTCGATGCCCTTGGCCAGGCTCACCAGCGTCGCGCCCTGGCGAATCAGCGGCGCCCAGGGCTCGAGGTTGCTGCGCATGGTCTGCGCCGGCACGCCGAGCAGCACCGTGGACGCGTCGCGCAGGGCCTCGGCGGGGTCGGCGGTGGCGCGGATGCCCGGCGGCAGCAACGTGCCGGGCAGGTAGTCGGGGTTGTAGCGGGTGGTGTTGATCTGTTCGGCGATCTCGGGTCTGCGGGCCCACAGCGTGACCGCCGCTTCCGGCCCCCCCGCCTCGACCAGCACCTTGGCCAGCGCCGTGCCCCACGCCCCGGCACCCATGACCGCCACGGCACCCGACGATGTGCTGGTCATGTACCCCCCTGTCCGTGGTCGGTGTAGCTCACGCGGCACTTGCAGCCGCTACACCCTAGATCAGCGACGGACCGGGCGTCACGCCTGCCAGCATGTCCCGGCGGCGGGGCGTCGCTGGCAGGATGGCATCTCATGAGCGGCATACGAGCCGACGGTTCGGCCAACGGCGCGGGCGACGTCGCCCTGATCATCGCCGTCAAGAGGTTGGCCGCGGCCAAGACCCGGTTGGCCCCGGTCTTCTCGGCGCGCACCCGGGAAAGCGTGGTGCTCGCCATGCTGGCGGACACCCTGACCGCCGCCGGGCGCGTCCGAGCGCTGGGCTCGATCACCGTGATCACGCCCGACGACGCGGCGGCCGCCGCCGCCGCCGAGCTGGGCGCGGACGTGCTGGTTGATCCCACACCCGAGGGTCACCCCGATCCGCTGAACAACGCGATCGCCACCGCCGAACGCGCGGTGGGCGGCTCCTTCGCCAATGTGGTTGCGCTGCAAGGTGATTTACCCGCGTTGCAGACTCAGGAGCTGAACGAGGCGATCGCCGCCGCGCGCCAGCACCGGCGCAGCTTCGTCGCCGACCGGCTGGCCACCGGCACGGCGGCGCTGTTCGCGTTCGGAAGCCCGCTCGACCCGCGATTCGGCGCCGATTCCTCGGCGCGGCACCGCAGTTCGGGTGCGATCGAGCTGACCGGCGCCTGGCCGGGCCTGCGGTGTGACGTCGACACCCCCAGCGACCTCGCCGCCGCCCGTCGCCTCGGGGTGGGGGCAGCGACCGCCCGCGCCATCGCGACGCACTGATTCCGATCGCTGCGCGTATATCTGTCCGACGGGTGAACGTCGTCCCAACGGCGAATGGATGTCCCGGGAGCGCTAGCAGCACCCACGCGTGATGAGCAATGATCGCAGGGTGACTGAAATCGAAGCTGAGGCGCGACCCGACGAGAACTTGTGGCATTCGGGCGACTCGGCCGTGGCAGCACCACCGGCTGCGACCCAGGCCGCGCTGACCGATCTGCCGGACGACCGTTACCTCAACCGGGAACTGAGCTGGCTGGATTTCAACGCCCGCGTGCTGGCGCTGGCCGCCGACAACTCGTTGCCGTTGCTGGAACGCGCCAAGTTCCTGGCGATCTTCGCCTCCAACCTCGACGAGTTCTATATGGTGCGCGTCGCCGGCCTCAAACGCCGTGACGAGATGGGCTTGTCGGTCCGCTCGGCCGACGGTCTGACGCCGCGCAAGCAACTCGCCCTCATCGGAGAACAGACTCAGCGGATCGCGACCCGGCACGCGCGAGTGTTCCTGGATTCGGTGCGCCCGGCGCTTGCCGAGGAAGGCATCCACATCGTCACGTGGGCCGACCTCGATCAGGCCGAGCGCGACGAATTGTCGACCTATTTCACCGAACAGGTCTTCCCCGTCCTGACGCCGCTGGCCGTCGACCCGGCGCACCCGTTCCCGTTCGTCAGCGGGCTGAGCCTGAACCTGGCGGTGATGGTGCGTCAGCCCGAGGACGGCGGCCAGCACTTCGCCCGAGTAAAGGTGCCCAACAACGTCGATCGCTTCGTCGAATTGGCCGCCATCGACAATGCCGACGGCTCCGGACGGGCCATCGTCCGGTACCTGCCGACCGAAGAACTCATCGCGGCCTTCCTTCCTCTTCTGTTCCCGGGCATGGAAATCGTGGAGCATCACGCCTTCCGCATCACCCGCAACGCCGACATGGAAGTCGAGGAGGACCGCGACGAGGATCTGCTGCAGGCGCTGGAACGGGAATTGGCGCGCCGGCGGTTCGGGCCGCCGGTGCGACTCGAGATCGCCGACGACATGACCGAGGGCATGCTGGAGCTGTTGTTGCGCGAACTCGACGTGCACCCCGGTGACGTCATCGAAGTGCCCGGGCTGCTGGATCTTTCGTCGCTGTGGCAGATCTACGGACTGGACCGGCCGGCGCTCAAGGACCCCGCGTTCGTCCCGGACACCCACCCCGCCTTCGCCGATCGCGAATCCCCCAAGAGCATCTTCGCGACGCTGCGCGAGGGCGACGTCCTGGTGCACCACCCCTACGACTCCTTCTCCACCAGCGTGCAGCGCTTCATTCAGCAGGCCGCCGCGGACCCCAATGTGCTGGCGATCAAACAAACGCTGTACCGCACCTCCGGGGACTCACCGATCGTGCGGGCGCTGATCGAAGCGGCCGAGGCCGGAAAGCAGGCCGTGGCGCTCGTCGAAATCAAGGCGCGCTTCGACGAACAGGCCAACATCCGTTGGGCGCGCGCACTCGAGCAGGCGGGCGTGCACGTGGTCTACGGCCTCGTCGGGCTCAAGACACACTGCAAGACGTGCCTGGTGGTGCGCCGCGAAGGATCGGCGATCCGGCGGTACTGCCATATCGGAACCGGCAACTACAACAGCAAGACCGCCCGCCTCTATGAGGATGTCGGCCTGCTGACGGCGAGCCCGGATATCGGTGCGGACCTCACCGATTTGTTCAATTCGCTTACCGGCTATTCGCGTAAGGTCGCCTACCGCAACCTGCTGGTGGCGCCGCACGGAATTCGCACCGGCATCATCGAACGCGTCGAACGCGAGATCGCCGCGCACCGCGAACGAGGTGACGGGCGAATTCGTCTGAAGATGAACGCGTTGGTGGACGAGCAGGTGATCGATGCGCTCTACCGGGCATCGCAGGCCGGAGTGCGGGTCGAGGTCGTGGTGCGCGGCATCTGCGCGTTGCGCCCGGGCGCCGAGGGCTTCTCCGAAAACATCGTCGTGCGCTCCATTCTCGGCCGCTTCCTGGAGCATTCGCGGATCATCCATTTCCGCAACATCAACGAATTCTGGATCGGCAGCGCCGACATGATGCACCGCAATCTCGATCGGCGCGTGGAGGTGCTGGTGCAGGTGAAGGATCCCAAGCTCACCGGGCAGTTGGACGAATTGTTCGAATCCGCACTGGATCCGTCCACCCGGTGCTGGGAACTGGGACCCGACGGGCAGTGGACCCCGGCGCCACAAGAAGGCCATACCGTGCGCGACCACCAAGTATCGTTGATGGAGCGCCATCGCAGTCCCTAGCTCTGTGCGGTGATTTCGGAGTTGTTCTTTCGGGCCGCACCTCGTTGCGTGCGGCCCTGAGGTGAATTGATCTGCAGGAGTTGAGGTGCCGACCCATAACTCGTCCACCGATCGGCGCTCGGGAAGCCGAGTGGTCTATGCCGCCGGCGCGGTGCTGTGGCGACCCGGCGATGCCGACGCCGCCGACCACGACATCGAGATCGCCGTCATCCACCGGCCGCGGTACGACGACTGGTCACTGCCCAAGGGCAAGGTGGACCCCGGCGAGACGGCCCCGGTGGCCGCCGTGCGCGAGGTGCAGGAGGAGACGGGCCAGCACGCGATCCTCGGCCGGCGGCTGAACCTGGTCAGCTATCCGATCGAGGCGGGCGTCAAAAAGGTCTTCTACTGGGCCGCGCGCGCCACCGGCGGCGAGTTCGTGCCCGGCCACGAGGTGGACGGGTTGGTGTGGCTGCCCATCGCCGAGGCGATGCAGAAGCTCGACTATGCGCAGGATCGAAAAGTGTTGCGCCACTTCAACAAAAAGCCCGCGGACACCCATACCTTATTGGTCGTCCGGCATGGCACGGCCGGGCGCAAATCGCGCTTCTCCGGCGATGACGCCAAGCGGCCGCTGGACAAACGCGGACGCGCGCAGGCCGAGGCGCTGGTTCCGCAGCTGCTCGCCTTCGGGGCGTCGCAGGTGTATGCGGCCGACCGCGTGCGCTGCCACCAGACCGTGGAACCGCTTGCCGAGGAGTTGGGCGTGCCCGTACACAACGAGCCCACCCTCACCGAAGAGGCCTACGCCAAGAATGCGAAACGCGGCCGCCACCGAATGCTCGATATCGCCGAGCAGCACGGCACGGCGGTTGTCTGCACTCAGGGCAAGGTGATTCCGGACCTGATCGCGTGGTGGTGTGAGCGCGACGGCGTGCGGCCCGACAAATCGCGCAACCACAAGGGCAGCACCTGGGTGCTGTCACTGTCTGGCGGGAAGTTGGTGGCCGCCGACCACATCGGTGGCGCGCTGGCCGCCAACGTCCGGGCCTAGCGTGACGGTCCCGCGACCGCCGCAGCGTGATGGCGGCGGCCCGCCGCACCCGGCTTCGCCGCGCTTGCGACCGCCGCAGCGTGATGGCGGCGGCCGCCGCTAAGCGCACGAATACCCTTCGGGGGCACCGCTGCCGCCCGAAGGGTACTCGTGTCTAGAACTTGACTCCGCTTACTTGCGACCGCGGCGCGCGGTCGTCTTCTTGGCCGCGGCCTTCTTGGCCGGAGCCTTGCTCGCCGCCTTCTTGGCCGGAGCCTTGGTCGCGGCCTTCTTGGCCGGGGCCTTGGTCGCGGCCTTCTTGGCCGGGGCCTTGGT
>NZ_LZLL01000148.1:0-3008 GCF_001669335.1 Mycobacterium sp. 1245852.3
GGACCGCGGGCCCGGCGTGGCTGTCATCGCGTGGCTGCACCGGGCCGGGATCGCCGGTCCAGCAACCACGCGGTGGCCAGCGTGAGGACGACGGCGAATGAGGCGAGCGCGATGAGGCTGACCGCGTTGCCGCCCGCAAAGGTCTGCCGGTAGGCGGACATGGCGGGCAACGTGGCGGTGTAACGGTCGAGTTGCAGGTCGCGGCCCAACGCATCGAAGGCGTGCCGGTTGGACAGCACGAGGCTCATCAGGCGCCCGGGCGTGGCCATCTGGTCGACGGGGACGATGGCGCCACCGAACAGCACCTGCGGGAAGCACAGCATCGGCAGGGCAAGGGCCGCCTGCGCGGCGTTGGAGACCGCGGCCGAGGCGAAAAGGCCAAGCGCCAGTGCCGAAATCGCTTCGATCACAATCGTGGTGAACAGCAAGGCGTACACGTGCCACCCGAGCGCGGGGAGCCGACCAAGCGCGCGCAGCACTATCAGCAACACCGCGCTCACTCCGGCCAGAAGCGGAAGCAGCGCCGTCACCTTCGACCCCACATATGCGCTCACGCTGAGGCCGGCCAGGCGCTCGCGCCGGAAGACGGCCATCTCGCCGACGAGCTGAAGTAGACCGTAGGTCAGCCCGAAGAAGAACCCGTCGAACGCAATCCAGAACACGATCTGGGCCGGGCCGACGCCGGCGGCGTCACCCGGATCGAAGGCACCCCGTTTGAACAAGGTCGCCATCATCGCGGTCACCAGCACCGGCGAGCCGAGCAGGATCGCCAGGGTGAGCCGATTACGGACGAGAACATCGACGTTGCGCCGGGTCAGCAGCCACCACTGTCGGACCATGCCCGTGCCGTTGGCATTAGGCGGCGCGGCGGCGACTGCCGGAAGAGTGAAGCCGGGCCGGGCGTCTATTGCCTTGCGGCTCTGCGCGAATCGCTCCGCCCAGGTCCGCGGCGCGCGCTCGGCCGCCAGGCGCTCGTACACCTCGGTGTGGTTTTGCACGCCGAAATAGCGGCGGGCCGCGTCCGGGCTGCCGGTGAAGGCCAGATGGCCGTCGCGGGCCAGGAAGACCACCCGTTCGCACTGGTCGATGGCGGCCGGTTCGTGGGTGGTGAGGACGACGGTGACACCGCGCTGGCTGAGCCGGCGCAGCAGCCGCATCACCTCAGCGGCGGTCGAGGGATCGAGCCCGGAGGTGGGTTCGTCGAGGAAGAACAGGCGTGGCCGGGTCAGCAACTCCACCGCGATGCTGGCCCGCTTGCGCTGACCGCCGGACAGCTGACGAACCGGCACGTCGGCTCGATCGGCCAGGTCGAGGCTGTGCAGCGTCTCGTCGACGATCCGTTCCGCTTCCCGTGCGGTGGTGTCGCCGGGAAGCCGCAGTAGCGCCGCGTAACGCAGGGTGCGGCGCAGCGGCATTTCGAGATGGATGATGTCGTCTTGGGGCACGTAGCCGACTTTCGCGACGGCCCCGACGCCGGCGCGACGCGCGACGCCGCCGTGGCGAAGTTCTCCGGTCGACGGAGGTTGCAGCCCGGCGAGGACCTCCAACAAAGTGGTTTTGCCCGCTCCGCTGCCGCCGGCGATGGCGACCAGTTCGCCCGGCTCCACCGACAGCGACATGTTGTGCAGCAGTTGGCGGCCACTGACGCGCCGGCTGACGTCCACGGCGTCGATCCGTGCGCCGTCCGGCACCCGCTCCGGTTGATCACCCAGCAGCGCGATCGCTGGGCATGTCGATTCGCTCATGATCTGGTCTCCGTACTTTCTCGAGGTTGACCTGTCACCGGTAATCGTCGGTCCACCGCGTGCGCCGCCACATGAGGCGTTTGCCCCAAATGGAGGGCACTATGGCTGAAATTGAGGCACATGCCCTATATGTGTGGGCGTCGACTAGGCGCACAATCAGCTAATGAGGCGTTACCTGACGGTCGGCTACGGCGCCGCCGCTTATCTGCTCTTTCTCGCCGTATTCCTCTATCTCGTCGCGTTCCTGGGCAACTTCTGGGTGCCGCGAACGGTCGATCACGGGCTCTCGGCGCCCGTCGGCCAGGCGGTGTTGGTCAACATGATCCTGCTCGGCGTGTTCGGCCTCCAGCACAGCGTCATGGCGCGGCCGGGGTTCAAGGCGAGGTGGACGCGGCTGGTGCCGCCGTCGATAGAGCGCAGCACCTACGTGATGCTGTCCAACGTCGTGCTGGTGCTGCTCTATTGGCAATGGCGGACGATGCCGGCCGTCCTCTGGAAGGTGGAGCTGCCGGCCGGGCGCCTGGCGCTGTGGACGCTGTTCTGGCTCGGCTGGGCCATCGCGCTGGCGTCGACGTTCATGATCAACCATTTCGACCTGTTCGGGCTCCGGCAGGTCTATTTGGCTTGGCGCGCAAGGCCTTACACCAACCTCGAATTCCGCGTCCGGTTCTTCTACCGCCTGGTGCGCCACCCGCTGATGCTCGGCTTCGTCCTCGCGTTCTGGGCGGGACCCACCATGACCGCCGGACATCTGCTCTTCTCCATCGTGATGACGGGCTACATCCTGATCGCCACGCAATTCGAAGAGCGCGACCTGGTGGCCGCGCTGGGCGATGACTACCGCGACTACCGCCGACAGGTGCCGATGCTGCTGCCGCTGGGGCGCCGGTCGCGCGGTGGCCCCACCCAACCGGCCGAGCTGCACTAACTTTCGGGCGGCAACAAGATCCGCGCCCGGCGACACCGGCGGCGCGCGACCTGTCAGGATTGACGGTATGGACGTCAAGGAGGTGCTGCTCCCCGGGGTCGGTCTGCGCTACGAGTTCACCGATCAGAAGGGCGACCGCATCGGTATCATCGCGCGGCGCAGCGGCGATTTCGACGTCGTCGTCTATGCCCGTGACGACCCGGACGAAGCCAGGCCGCTGCTGCACCTCAGCGACCAGGAGGCCGAAGCCGTGGCCCAGATCCTGGGGGCGCCGCGGATCGCCGAACGGTTCACCGAGCTGGCCCGGGAGATCCCCGGGCTCGAGACCGGCCAGG
>NZ_LZLL01000149.1:0-11879 GCF_001669335.1 Mycobacterium sp. 1245852.3
CTTTCTGATTCGCCACGAGGATGGCCCGCGCATCGGGCCCAGTCATTGTCATGCGTCGCAACGTACGTACCTACCCGCGAGATGTCATGTAGGCGCACGGACGTGAAGTCGAACCGTTACCTAGCCCACTATTTGGACGTTGCGACCGACGATCGTTCGCCCGTGGGCACGGGCGGCGACCGGCCCGTGTGGTCGCGGCACTCTGCTGCCGTCAATTCGGACGTCTGCGCGTCCGGGACATGTTGTGGACGCACGGATGGCCCTAGAGCGTTGCGACCGCCGTGTGTTCACGCGAGTGATCACGCGGCGCACCGTACGGGTAGTTGGCTGAGGCGTTGGACGTTGCGCCGCACAGGCATACGTGCGTTGTCCGCGCGTGTGGCAACGCGTCAGTCAGCCGACGACGATGCGGCGCTAGACCCGGCACCACGGACGTCCCTTCCACGTACGCAGACTCGTACATAGGGCGGGCAGTCACCCGTTGATGGCCCGCGTGTTATCCGGTGTAATGCCCGCGATTCACACGTCTTGTCGTCCGGTCATCGCCCGGATATCGCAGTTCACATGGGCTATTTGGGGGGCGGCAGTGGGGGAGCCGGTCGCGGGCGCGAGACCTTCACCGTCCCTCGTTTCCCGATGCGGCGCAGAGCAAAGAGTCGCGGCTTCGGATTCTCATGAGGTAACGCGAGATCAGCCCGGTTTCTTGAATGCGGTAGCAGTGGGCAGTCAGGCTAGCAACGTGACGCCAGTGTCGCGTCGCGCGCAGCGTCGCCGCATGAGCCCGACCGCTCAGGGCGGGGCGGCGGGGCTGTCAGCGCGCCTTAGCGGCGACCCGGGTCGAGGGGTTGTGGGTCGGGGAGGATCTCGCGGCCGTCGTTGTAGTCGTGCTCGATCACGCGCAACTGGGCGACGAAGGCCTCCCGAGTGAATTGGGCGATGGTGTAGCGGCGGCCTGTGACGCGCTCGACGATGCGCACCGCCGCGCGGGCCCTCTGGTGTAGCTCGGTGGGGATGTTGAGCTTGCTGACGTCGCTGGGTTTGGTAGGGCCGTCCACGGAGCTAGGCTTTGATGGCTGCTGGGCGGAACATTCCTTGGCGCTTCATGTGGTCAATGACGTTCTCGTAGTCTTTGCTGACGTCTTTGGCTCGGTATCCATACAACGGGACGGGAAGGTAGTTGGTGTAGGCCTCATCCACGATCGAGCTGCGTCGGACCGCCGGTGTGACCTTGTCACCGAAACCGTCCTGTAAGTACTCCATCTGTTCGCGGTACACGCCGCCGGTGCCTGGCACGGCGCACGGCACGATGGCCAGGAGCGGGATGTCAATCCTGAAGGTCTTTTTGATGATCGCGAGTTCTTGCAGCAGTGCCTGGATGCCTTCTGATTCCTTGCCTGCTGGTTTGGTGCAGGTGATCAGTCCCCATCCGCCGGAAGGGCCGTCCTCGTCGACTGAGGACGCGATCAGTGCCGTGGTGACTAGTGCGCTGTTGGAGCCGGGGGAGTCGATAAGGGTGACGTCAACGGCAGTGGCGGCTTCGAGGGCATCCCGCAGGCGTAGTACGCCTCCGGTCACGGCCGGTAGTTCGACCATCAGTTTGTCCAGAGTCGAGCGGGCGGCGGGCACGACCGTCAGGTTGCCGATGTGCATTTCGGTGGCCTCGTCGGTGGCGTATTGGGGTTCGCCGGCGTCGGTGAAACCCTGGATGATGCGAGCGGGCCGTTCGATGTCGTCGATTGGGGCTTGCTGGCGCAGTACGTCGGCGATGGTCACACCGCTGATGTCGGGGTAGCCCAGCCAGGTGCTGGCGTTTGCTTGGGGGTCGAGATCGATGACGCGCACCCGCAGGCCAGAGCCTGCGAGCTGGATGGCGGTGGTCACGACGGTCGTCGTTTTCCCGACGCTGCCAGACATGTTGGCGACGGTATAAGTGGACATCGATAATCTCCTTTGAGCGTGGGGTCGGTGATGCAGCATGCATCACCCGAGGCGGTTGTGACGGTCGATGCGGGGTGACTTAGGCGCCGGCGGCCTCGAGCTGGCGGCGTTCCCATGGGGTCGGTTGGTAGCCGGCTCGGTTGATGAGCAGGTTGACGTGGGCGACGGCGTCGTCGTCCCAGACCTTGGCTTTGAGTTCCGCGGTGTGGAGTTCAGCCGCGGCCACCGCCCGGTGCCTGGCCCGGGCGTTTCGCGCCTTCTCCGCTGGGCCGTCAGCGGTGGCGTCCCAGTCCCGTAGCAGCGCGCTTACCGCTGATGTTGCGCTGCGCGCGGCCACGCCGGACAGGTATTGAGCCACCAGTATCTTGAGGAGCTCGGCGTTGGATGGCTGCTGATTGATCAGTACCGCGCAGAATTCCCGCCTTGCGCGTTGGGCCTGGGCCGCGGCCTGGGCGTCTGCCTGTCGCTGGGCGGCGTCCGGCGACGGTTCGTCGCTTTGGCCTGGATCCTGGTCTGTTTCTGCTCGGGGAGGAGGTGCATCCGATTCGGTTGGCGGGTCGAGGACTTCAGGAGCGCCCGGCTGATCGGCTGGGTCTGCGGCGGCCGCGTCGCCGATGCTCGACGTCGTCGACGTCAACTCTTCGCCGGCGAGGTGCCGTGCGTAGAGATCTAGGGCGCCTGATGCTGGGTTGATGGCGCCGATGACCTCGGCGTCGGGCTCGTAGTCGGCGACGCGGTGGAGTTGGTAGTTCTCGCCAAGTTCGGCGCGAGGGTCCTCGACGAGGGGGATCCTTAACTCGTCGGCCTTGGCGCGGGCAGTGCGCTCGGCGATGACCCGCTCGGCGGCGCGGGTGGCGATCATCCCACGGGTGAGGATCAGGTGCAGGGCCTGCATTTGCTCCTTGTGGCGCAGGTCGCTGTGCTGATCGGGGTCCTTGGTCTTCTGCCAGCGCCGAGGCGGACCGTAGGGCAGCTTGCCCGCCAAGGCCGCGGCCTCGGCGCTGGGTAGCCGGCCGTCATCGACGGCGTCGCGGACTTCGGGAGCCAGTAGCTTGAGTGCGAGCTTGCGGGACACGGTGGCTTGATCGACGCCCAGCCGCTCGGCAATCGCGCGTTGGGACAGTCCGATCTCTGAGTAGCGCGCATACAACTCGCCCTCGGCAAGGTCGGAGAGGTCTTGGCGGCCAAGGTTTTCGGTAGCCATCGCGTCCAGATCGCCGTCGTCGACCATGATGGCGTCGTCGACGACGGCCGGGATGGTGTCTCGGCCGGCTTCGATCGCCGCGATGCGTCGGCGGTGACCGTAGACCAGTACGTAGCGCGCATCGGTTGCGCTGTCGGCGGTCGATGGCCGCGCCGCCATGAACGCCTCGCGGGTGACCACCAGCACGGGCAGCCGTACGCCGCTGGCACGTACGCCGTTGAGGAGTTCTTCCCATTTGGGATCGCCGGGCTGCGGCTGTGATCGCCGGGGGTCGTTGAACGGGTGCGGCGCGATCTCGGCCACGTGGATCTTGACCACCCGGTGCGCTTCGTTAGCGACTATGGCTGACATGCCCGCGATAAGGCCGGTGCCTTCGTCCGAGGCCGCGGAGTCGGTAGCGGGGGAGGGGTCTGTGCTTGGTGCGGTGTCTCCGCCGGCCAGCATCGCGAATCGGTTGGCGGTTTTGCGTCCGGCTGGCTTGGCTCGGCGGGCGGGGCGGGCTGTCGTCTGGGCCACGAGCACTCCTTTCTAAATACCGGTATTAGGGTAATAAGTCATATGACGGTCGGCAAGTCATTTGGCGCCAACGCGCTCTTGGCCGCCATGGGCTCCGCAGTGATGCAGCCTGCATCACCCAATCCTCGAGACCGCGAACAGATCCTTCCGTGTCACGTGACGATAAGGGAGCGGGGGATCGGATAGGCACGCGCTAGACCTGAAAGACTCTGAAGGGTCCACTCGCGTGGTCCCCATCATGACAGCTCCTCGCGACACTGGCGAGACGTGGACCGCGCGCCCACCCGTCTTCAGGGAACAACGCACATATACGCATACGTCGCGCATACCTGGCGATGCGCGTCACGCATACTCGCAGACTGCATACCAGCATCTGCGCATCGCGCCTTGGGCCTTCTTGTGCGCGGCGGTCGCGATGCCCGATTCGCTTCCCACATTCTGCGGGGTGCGACAATTTGCGATGACTGCGCGAGGGCATGATTGGCGAGCGAGATAGGCAATCTATTTGCCGTGTCCGCTTTATGTGCTCTACTGCGAGCGCGCGGGCAAAAGACCCATTGCGAAAGGGGTAGCCAATGGCTGAATCAGACCTGGTACGGGAGTTGAGCGCCCGCGTTCTCGCCCAGGACGACAAGGTCCCGACCACGATCCGGATCAACCGGCGGACCCTCAAACGCCTTCGGGCTCAAGAAAAACGCTGGACGACATCGATGTCGTTCATCGTCGAGCGCGCCCTGGAACCTGTGCTAACCGAATTGGAGCAAGCCAAGCTGCCCACCGATGGAGACGGTGCTGATGACGACTAGGTACGACGCGGTCGAGGTCGACGCGCACCAAGCCTGGTTTCTCGCCGACCACCTGCGCGTGGGGGCCTATCCGTGGATGCTGGCGATCACCGCCCCCTATGTCGATCCAGGGGAGCGGGAACCATTCAACCAGCGCTGCCTTGCGGAGCTGGTTGAGGCCGGCGTCATTGACGCAGACGGGGACATCAAACCATCTGTCGCGCAGGCGGTTAAGACCGTATGCCAGCCGCGCCAGTGGCTGGAATGGCGCACCATGATCGACCCCGAACAGATCTTGCGGGGGGTGCTGGCGCGCACCTCACCGCCAGATGCCGTGGTCGCGCTGCGCTACGCGCAGATGGTGACGCTCACGCCGATGCAGGTGACCCACAGCGAAGCGATCGTGCCGATCATCACCGCGGGATTGCCCCCCGACCAGCCGCCGGCTCGCTTCGAGGAGTTCTCACTGCCGATGGACACCGGCAAAGCGCTCGACGACCGCGTCGCCCGTGGCGCTGACTTGATGGAAGCCCTCATCGAGCTCGGCATCCCCGAACGAGAAGCCGAGATCATGGAAGTGGCCCGTGCTGGCGATCGCATCACCGTCGAACTGACCGCCCATGAGGCCACCAACGGCGCTCACCATCACACCGATGTCAGTGTCAACATCATCAGCACTGAGGTCGGGCAGATCCTCGTCAGCCCCACACCTGGGCAGCCACGTGCCGGCGGGGTGTCCATTTTCGCTCCCGCTGAACCGTTTTCGATCGCCATGGCGGTGCGCGACCTGACCGAGCGCCTCCCCTCGGGATCGTGGTTCCCCGACGAAAACTTCAGTATCTGACCCTCTACCAACCCGAAAGTAGAAACCGAAGCGATGAGCACACCTTCTGATTCCTTCCCCCAAGACGACACACCCCACCACGAGCAGCCCACCTCAGACCAGCGCTACCCCTATCCTGCTGGCGCCGCCCCCCAGGAGGACGGCAGGCAGCCCAGCAACGGACCGGACACCGGGCCAGGCCAGCGTGTGCGGTGGCCTGCGGCACCGCCCCCTCAGCAGGGGTCTACTCCCGGCGCCGAGGCGCCGCATCAGCCACTGCCACCTCCAGCGACCCGCGCGCCAGCCCCGCCGCCGTCGCGGCCACAACATGCAGCCCCGCACGGGGCGCCAACGTTCAAGCTGCCTGAACCGGCGCGCCCCAATACCGAACCGCGCCAGCCGGATCCAGCTTGGCAGCCTGGCGACGAGGCATCCAGCGACAAGACCGCCGAGATCTCACTCGACCAAATCGCCGCGCACCGCGGCCAGCCCCCGCAACACGAGCAAGGCCTCGACGGCTTTTTCAGTGACACGCCGCAGCCGCATGAGCAGCACCTGCCGGCGGGCTGGCCTTCGACGCCGCCCTCGCAGCCACCGGCCGCTGACCCGCACCAGCCGCTGTTCGGCGACCAGCCAATCTCACCGGGAGCGTTCGCACCCAGCGGCTACGGCGCGCTTGACGAAGGCCAACAGTTCGTCACCTCGCGGCGCCGACCGGTAGGCAAGGGCTGGCGAAAGCTGGTGTCGCAAATGACCTTCGGGCTCATCACGCCCGGGCCCAGCGCCAAGCAAGAAGAGCACGACAAGCTCATCCGCAGTATCACCGCACCGCTGCTCGACGTCTATGTGGTGGCGTTTGTCAGCGCCAAGGGTGGCGTGGGCAAGACGACCATGACCGTCGCCGCGGGCAGCGCGATCGCCCGCGAGCGTGGGGACCGGGTGATCGCCGTGGACGTCGACACCGATCTCGGCAACCTCTCGTCGCGGTTCGAGCAAAAAGGCGGCGCCGACGCCAACATCGAGGCGTTGTCGTCGCTGCAGGACGCCAGCAGTTATCCAACAGTCGCAACCTTCACCGTGCAGAACAAAGACCGGCTCGAAATGCTTGGCGCCCAGAATAATCCGCGCTCCTCCTACACGTTGAACACGCAAGACTTCGAAGCGACGATGAAGACCCTGAAGAAGCACTACAACGTCATCCTGCTCGATTGCGGCACGGCGATCACATCACCGCTGTTTTCCACCATCGCCAATTATGTCGACAGCCTGGTCGTGGTTGCCTCTCAAGCCCCGGACGGCCTCAACGGCGCGTGGACCACGATCCAGTGGCTGCAGGCGCACGGCTTCGCCCGCCTGTTGCCCCGCACGGTGATCGCTTTGAACTCGACATTCAAGAACAAGCCGCTGGTGGACCTCGATGACGCCGAACAGGAGTTCACCGCCAAGATCCCGGGTGTGAGCGTGGTCAGGATCCCCTACGATGTCCACCTCGCCGAGGGACGCGATGTCACCTTCGTTGAACTCAAATCGCGGGCCCGAAAGGCCCTAATGGCGTTGGCCGGCGCGATCGCTCAGCACTATCCCGCCCGGGGGCCGCATCAGCACCGCACGACTGAAACTGGGGGTTTCTGACCGATGGATCCGGCCGCTGCTACCGGCCAAGTCCGCGTCGCCATCATCGGTGAAGACGCCGCGGTGGACTTGGCCCTGCCGACCACACTGGCCATCCGGGAACTGATTCCGCGAATCCGCGCAACACTGGCCACGGGTCGCGATGATGACGACGTGCCAGCCGATGCCGTCAACGACGACGGCTTGCGCCCTTACTCGCTGGCCCCACTCGGGGGAACACCGTTCAGTTTGGACGCCACCTTGGCCACGCTGAACATCGACGACGGCGAACAGCTCATCTTGTGCAAGCTGCCGCCTGGCCCAACGGCGCCACCTGTGGTCGAAGACATCGCTGACGCCTCGGCGATCCATTCGGCCAGCCAGTTCAAACCCTTCGAGCACGCCATGTTGCGCACCGCAGCCCAAGCGGTGGTGGTCACCGCGGCGACCTTAACGTGCGGCCTGGCGATCTATGGCGCGCACCGCGGCTACCGCGTGTGGTCGGCCGCAGCACTGGGTGCGCTCGCCGTCGTCTTCATCGCCGCCACATTCTGGCTGTACCGGCGCGGCCTGCAAGCCACCGCTGGACGCCTGGGTCTAGCGGCCACTGCGCCGCTGGCGTTGGCCGGCGCCGCGGTAGTGCCTGGGGATGCCGCGGCGCCGCGCGTTTTCCTGGCAGCGGCTTTCCTGCTCGCCTGGTCGCTGCTGCTGCTGGCTGTCACCAATAGTTGGGTGGCCACCCACACCGCGGTCGTCGCCGTGACGGCCACCATCGCGGCCGCTGCCGGCGCCCGGATCCTGTGGCACTTGCCGTACTTATCTTTGGGGTGCGGAGTGCTGGCGGTGTCCTTGCTGTTGGCCAGCAATGCCCCGACGGTGTCAGCGATGTGGGCGCGCTTTCCGCTCCCGAATGTGCCGGCGCCAGGCGAGCCCACACCCGCGGCGTCCTCGCTGGCCGAACTGGAAGATCTGCCCCGTAAGACGGCGACGTGCAACTCCTACCAGAGCGGTCTGATCGCGGCCTCGGTGATCCTGTCGGTGATCGGCTCGGTGTTGGTGGTGTGGTTGCCTGACGCGCCGCCGCTGTTGGCGTGGTGGCTGGTGGTGGTCACCACCACGGTCACCGTGCTGCGTATGCGGATCTGGGATTCAGCGATCCCGGCACTGTGGTTTCTGGCGACCCCTTTTCTGACCGCGATCGCGCTGACGGTGTCGTTCACCGCCGCCGGCCACCTCGTCTCTGGCCTGTACGCGGTTGCCGCCGTGGTGGCTTTGACGCTCGTGCTGCTCGGCGCTGCGGCCGTCAAACCGCGCGAGCTTTCCATCCCGCAGCGTCGCTGGTTGGACCTGTTCGAAAACGCCCTGCTGATCACGATTCCGCCGGCCATGTTGTGGCTCATCGGTCTGATCAGCCTCATCCGCAACCGAGGGATATTGTGATGATCCGCCGACTGGCCTCACTCGCCGCGACCGTCGCACTGCTGGTGGTGTGCAGCCCCGTGCCTGAGGCCTCCGCGCTGGCATATCCGGTCGTCGACCCAGCTGCGCTGCCCCCTGATGGTCCGCCCGCTCCAGGCCAAGAAATGCGCCAGAACGGGCAATGCCAGGTCTACGGCGCAATGCCCGGGTTCGATCCGGCCGCTGTGCCCCCTAGCCAGGCCATGCTCAATCTGCCCGAAGCGTGGAAAACCTCACGCGGCAGGGGAGTGGTGGTCGCGGTGATCGATTCCGGTGTCACACCACAGCCGCGCCTGCCCAACCTCACACCGGGCGGGGATTACATCGATCCACCGGCCGGGGGCTTGTTCGACTGCGATGGCCACGGCACCGCGGTCGCCGGGCTGATCGCAGCCCAGCAAGGCCCTGACGGATTTGCCGGCGTGGCACCTGAGGCCGCGATCGTCTCCATCCGCCAAACCTCGGCGCAGTGGGCACCCAAGACACCGTCGGGACAAGACGCCCAGCAAGCAAAGACCGCCGGGGACGTCGCGACGCTGGCTCGAGCGGTCCGCCACGCCGCCGACATCCCCGGCGTGCGAGTCATCAACCTTTCACTGATCGATTGCTTCCCCGTCTACAAGCAGGTCGACCAAGTGGCGCTGGGCGCGGCCGTGCGCTATGCCGCGATCGACAAAGACATCGTCGTGGTGGCCGCAGCGGGCAACACTGGTGAGAGCAGCTGCACCAGCAATCCGCTCACCGATCCGAATCGTCCCGATGATCCCCGAAATTGGGCCGGCGCCACTACCGTTTCCACGCCATCGTTTTGGCAGCCCTACGTCTTATCAGTGGGCTCCCTGACCCCTGAAGGGCAGCCGTCGAACTTCACCATGGCTGGCCCATGGGTGGGCGTCGCTGCCCCCGGTGAACAGGTCGTCTCACTCGGCAACGGCCCTAACTCGGGCATCATCAACGGTCTGCCATCCAACAAAGAGCCGTTGGTCGCCATCAACGGGACCAGTTTCGCGGCAGCCTACGTCTCCGGCGCCGCAGCCCTGGTCCGCTCCAAATTCCCCAACCTGACCTCTCGTCAGGTGGTCAACCGCCTGGTCTCCTCGGCGCACAACGCCGCTCGTGCACCGTCCAACCTCGTGGGTGCCGGGGTCATCGACCCGGTAGCCGCGCTCACCTGGGACATCCCTCACGGCGATGCGCTGCCGGCGCAAATGCCGATCGTGCGGGTCGCACCGCCGGCACCACCGGCACCGGATAATCGGCTGCCCCGCCTGATCGCCTTTGGTGCGGGCCTCGCGGCGATCGCAGCCGCCGTCATCGCTGTCACCGTGATTGGAATGCGCCGTGGTCGCACCAACCGCTAACCGCGAGCCGTCCCGTTTCTCCCCAGCGTGGCCCAGCTGGCGGCGCCTAACAACACTGGCCTCGCTGCTGCTGCTCGGGTGGGCAACGCTGTTGCCGCCTGGACGAACACCCCAGTGGTGGCACTACGCCGCGGCCGCCGCGGCGATCGCCGCATTTGTCGGGTCCTGGCACGGGCAGCACGTGTCGACGACGGTGGCCCGCTGGACTCCGATGGCGTGGCATAACCGCCGTCAACGCGCCCAACGCAGCGGTCACCGGCAGGGCAGCGCCCCCCCGGTGCAGCGACCGTCGACGACGCGTGAGGCCACGCTGCAGGCCCGTATCGTCATTCACCTGCGCCCCCATCCGCACGCACTGACCGCCCCCGGCGACCACAGCGACCAGCTTCCTTGGGAGTTCATCACCGCTTGGCTGGATCGCTATGGGGTGCGCGCCGACGCGCTAACCGTCTGCTCGGTGACCCGCACCCCACCGGCCAGCGGATTGCGCAGCGACTCAGCGCCGCTGCTCAGCGGTCCCAACAGCCAGCACCGCGACACGTGGCTGACCTACACATTGCGCGCCGAAAACAACGTGGGGGCCTTGACCGCCCGCCGCACCACCCTGGGAAGTCCTGCCGGCGTTAACTCCGACGACGACACCTCGCGGTCACAACCGCATCGCGCAGCCTTGGCCGACACCGTGGCGCGCCGGCTCATCGCCGAACTGCGGGAACGGGGATGGCTGGCCACCCTCAGCGACGAGGAAGAACTTCCTCGGTTCGTACCGCCGTCGGCAACTCTGCGCAGGGAAACCTGGACTGCCACAGAGTATTCCGATGGCTTCCGCGCCGTGTACGCCGTGGATCCCTCAGCGCTGCCCGACGTCCTGGAAATCCTTACCACCTTGCACACCAAGGCGACGTGGGTGGCGCTCACCATACGTTCACGCGGCCGCCAACCAGCCACCGCCGAGGCGGTGGTCGGCACGCTGACGGCCACCCGGCCGCCCCGGCAGCTACCCGGTCTTGCGGGATTTCACGGATTGCATCGACACATCGGGCCGGCGCTGGCAGCCACCGGCATCGAGGTGGGTGCCGACGTCGAGTTGCCCGCGACCGAGGTGGTGCCCTCAACGCTGGCGGCGCTGCGGTGGCCGACGGCGGCGATCGGTGTTCCGATCGGCTACAACCGCGCACGCCAGCCGGTATATCTGGGGCTGGCCTCACCGGAGCCGGTGCGGATCACGGTGACCGGCACCCGACAGTTCCACATCGCCATCATCGCCCGTCTGGCGTTGTCAGGCCAGCCGGTTGCCCTCTACACCTCCGATCCTCGCCAGTGGACTGCCCTGGCCAATCACGCTGCACCGCAACAATTCTCGATACGACCTACCACACCACCACCTGAGGCGATTGTCGTCAGCGACGCCAGCGGCGATGCGCCCACCGGTGCGATCACGGTGACACTGCGCCGACCACAGTCTGCTCAGGCCCCAGCGACGACGATCGTCATTACCCAGGACGGGCGGCACCCGGACCTGTTCTACATCACTACCGCGCATGGCCGTCAGTGGCTGAGCACGCGCCTTGTTCCCGTGTCAAACGAGTAAGCGAGGTTAGGTCATGTCGTGTACGCCAGAGAATTTCATCGCCGATGGGGTAGGGCTGCCCGAGCGGATGCCGGCGTTACCGCCGGCGCGCGACTTTCTGGTCTCGGGTGGGTTCGGCGGTGCGGCAGCAGTATTGGCCGCCCTCATCGTGGCCCTGGTCGCGGTGGTGGCACTGCTCCAGGCCGGTAAAAGGTTCCGCCTGCGGACCGAACAACGGGAACGTCACCACAAGGAGCTCCGCGACGACGAGCGGCACGCAGCGGCGATTAGGGAGTGCCGCGAACGCCTGGCGTGGGTGGTGGACAAAGGCAGCATGGAACCGGCCGCCGCCGCGGATGCCACAGTGGGGTTCGGGCCGGAGCTGGCGCTGACGGTTCTGCAGGGCCTGCTCGAGGAGGCGCGCCAGCTCGATGACGCTACCTTGGCGGCTGCCGCGGCGGTACAGCTCAAGCAGTTTTCGCGGGTTCTGGCCCAGCAGGGCAGCGCGCTAGCAGCAACCGCCGAGGCAGCGTCACCCGCGGCAGCCGGGGCGCCGGCTGCGACATCCGCATTCGGCGCCGACGCTGATGAACCACCCGGCTCGGAGCCGGAT
>NZ_LZLL01000150.1:0-6228 GCF_001669335.1 Mycobacterium sp. 1245852.3
GTCCCCGAGGTCGCTGTGCTGCTCGTCGATGACCAGGACCTGGTGCGGTCGGGCCTGCGCCGGATCCTGCGCCGCAAGGACGGTTTCGTCATCGTGGCCGAGTGCGCCGACGGAGACGAGGTGCCCGCCGCGGTGGCCGAGCACCGGCCCGACGTCGTCGTGATGGACCTGCGGATGCGCCGCGTCGACGGCATCGAGGCGACGCGCAGGCTGTGTGGCAGGCCGCCGGTGCTGGCGCTGACCACCTTCAACGAGGACGAGCTGTTATCGGGGGCGCTGCGCGCCGGTGCGGCCGGCTTCGTGCTCAAGGACTCGTCGGCCGAGGAGTTGATCCGCGCGGTGCGGGCCGTCGCCAGGGGCGACAGCTATCTCGATCCCGCGGTGACCTCGCGCGTGTTGACCACCTACCGCAAGGCCGCTCCCGGGCCGCGCGGCACGGCGATCGGTGAGCTGACCACCCGCGAACTCGACGTGTTGACGTTGATCGGGCAGGGCCTGTCCAACACGGAGATCGCGAATCAATTGTGCATCTCGGGCGTCACGGTCAAGAGCCACATCGGCCGGATATTCGGGAAGCTCGATCTGCGCGACCGTGCCGCCGCGATCGTCTACGCCTACGACAACGGCATCGTCGCTCCGCGCTGAAGACTTACAGCGGCGCCGATTGCTCGGCCAGGTTCAGCATGACGTAGGCCATGCACATGAGGAAGTTGAGCACCACCATGATCAGGCCGGCGAGCATCAGCGACCGGGTACCGCGTTGCCTGAGCCTCTTGTAGCGCGCGGCACGCAATTCGCGGTCGAGCCGGATCGCGATCAGCGCGAAGTTCACGTTCATCAGCTCGTGGGCGGCCAGCGGCGCGCCCTCCAGCATTTGGCGCAAGCGCTCCGGTGCCGTTCGAACGCCCACCCGCTCGAAGCTCTGGCTCAGACGTAGCGCCCGCCGCCGGCGGAGCGATTCATATGGCAGCCGAAGCCGCCGCGCAAGTTGCCCTCGATCGTCCCCCCAGGGGTAAGACGGGGTCATCACAAGCGGGATTCTAAATCGCCCGGCGCCACTTTTGCGCTGCGAACACGAATTATGTTGGGACAGATCACTTCGCCGCACCGCCGCTCATTTGCTGGGAGGCCGGTAGGTCGAGATAGCGCTCCAGGTTGCGATGCATGTTGATCACGCGGCGCTCCTCGCTGGACAACACCAAGTGAGTGAAGCCGGGTTGGTGCATGCCGCGCTGCAAGCCGGGCAGCACCGCGATGTCTTGCGTGAGCACCACCCCGGGCTCGGCCGACTCGGCGGCCATGCGGACATCCGTCGGCTTGGTGTGCGGCGCGCCCGGCGGCATGCGGGTCATCAAGAACATGACCAGCTCACCCTTGTCGGGCGACGGGTCGGCGGCGGGGCGCGCGCACATCACGGTCAGGTGGTCGGCGTTGGCGAGAAGCGTCATGTTAGGAAACACGTTGTACTGATGCAATCGGGTCATTCGATCGGTGTCAGCCCAGTTGAGATCCACGCCGCGGGTTGCGGCGAACGCCCGCGTTCGGTCGGCGATCAGGTCGGCAACCGTCTGCCCGGGCCTCCGTTCCTCGGCGGGGAAGGGGGTGCCTTCGGCCGCGCCCATCAGCGCGCCCTGCGTATAGACGTAGGCGTCCCAGACCTCTTCGTCGCTCAGCGCACCGTCAAACCGTGGGCTCTGCACACCGTAGGGCTGGTCCGATTTCCCGGTGTGCCCCCAAATCCGTTGCGGTGCATGGATGTCGTCGACGCAGCGCAGCAGTTCGGGATGCAGGGTCTGGATGTGGTAGGTCTCGCTGTATCCGTCGGCGATCGTTTTCCAGTTGGCGTCGACCTCGACGGTCAGGGTCGCATAGCAGTGGAAATCCTCCAGGTGGCACCAGGCGATGTCGTCGGGCACCGCCTCCAGGTACTCGATCAGGGACACCGCGCCCGGGTCGAGGGTGACGAAGACGAGCCCCGCCCAGGTGTCGACGCGCGCCGGCAGCAGCGGAAAGTCGGACATGCGCAGCCCGCCGAAGCCCTTGCGGTTGGGCACCCGTTTGAGCGCGCCGGCGAGGTCCCACGTCCAGCCGTGATAGCCGCATTTGAGTTCGTGCAGGCCCGAACCCGATCCGGTGCACAGCGAATTGCCGCGGTGCCGGCAGACGTTCTGGAACGCGCGGAGCACCCCGTCGTCGTCACGGACGATGAGCACCCCATAGGGGCCGCAGCGGTATTCGAAATAATCACCGGGCGCCGCGACGTGGTCGAGCATGCAGGCCAGCTGCCACACCCTCGGCCACATCCGCTGCGACTCGAGCGTCGCGAAGGCGGGGGAGTAGTAACGCTCGGCGGGCACCAGCGTCGGGCACTCCGGCGGGGCGCCGATGGCGTCCTCGTCGCGGGTCCGCGCCGGATTGCCGGCCGCCGTCGCCATCGCGGGAGCTCTTAACGCGCTCCGCGGACCAGGCGGCCGGGGCGCGCCCCGGTGTCGACGTCGTCGCGGCGGGTCACCGTTCCGCTGACGATGGTCGCGGCATAACCGCTGGCCCCCTGCAGGATTCGGTTGCCGCCGGCGGGCAGGTCGAACGCCATCGCGGCCGGATGCAGTGTCAGCGCGTCCATGTCGATGACGTTGATGTCGGCCTTCTTGCCCGGTTCGATGGTGCCGCGGTCGGTGAGGCCGAACAGGTGCGCGGTGTCGCGGGCTTGCTTGCGGATCACGTACTCCAGCGACAGCTTCTCGCCGCGGTGCCGGTCCCGCGCCCAGTGCGTGAGCAGGAACGTGGGATAGGAAGCGTCGCAGATCATCCCGCAGTGGGCGCCGCCGTCGGATAGCCCGAGAACGCCGGCGGGGTGCAGCATCATCTCGCGGATCGCGTCGTGGTTGCCGTCGGCGTAGTTGAACAGCGGCAGCATCAGCATGTTGGTCGCGTTCGACTCCAGCATGAGGTCGTACAGGGTGGACAACGGGTCCTCGCCGCGGGCCTCGGCGATGGCCGCGACGGTGCGGTCCGGGGTGGGCTCGTAGTCCGGCGGATTGCCCAGGGCATACAGCCGTCCCAGCGAGTGCTGCACCAGGGCGAACATGCCGTCGAACAACAATGTGGGGTCGGGGGGCAGGTCGTCCTCGGCGAGGATCGCCGCCTTCACGGCGGGGTCGGCCAGCCGCTGTGCGAGCTCGTCGCGGCTGCATTCGGCCTTCAGCCGGCGATAGGTGGGCCGGTGGCTGAACCCGTGATGACCTTGGAAGCCGATCATCATGCCGAAGGGGCGCGCCGCGATCTGCGGGTAGAGGCGGGCGCCCGCGGCGTGCGCGTCCGCGGACAAGTCCAGCATCTCCCGCCACAGCTTCGGGTCGGCGTCCACCTGGATCAGCGCGAAGGACACCGGCCGGTCGATCTCGCCGCTCAGTCGCCGCATCCAGTCCAATTCCTTTTTCGGGCCGATGATGTCCTCGCCCGCGGCGCCCTGCGGGGCCAGCTCGAACACCGCCTGGCCGCCGGCCGCCATCGCGCGGCCGAGGCCGAACAGCTCTTCCTCGGCGGCGAAGGTGCCCGGCACCGGCTCACCATCCATCGCGCGGTGGCCCATCGTGCGCGACGTGGAGAAGCCGAGCGCCCCGGCCTCGATCGCCTCGCGGACCAGCCGACCCATCGCCTCGATGTCCTCGGGGGTGGCCGGTTCGTTGCGCGCGCCCCGCTCGCCCATGGCGTAGGCGCGGACGGCGCCGTGCGCGACCTGGCTGCCGACGTCGACGGCGAACTTCTGCTTGTCGACCGCGTCAAGGTACTCCGGGTAGGTCTCCCATCCCCAGGTGATGCCCTCGGTCAACGCGGTCCCGGGGATGTCCTCGACGCCCTCCATCAGCTCGATCAGCCACTGCTCGGTGCCGGGCCGCACGGGCGCGAAGCCGACGCCGCAGTTGCCGGTCACGATCGTGGTCACGCCGTGGCCGCTGGAGGGCTCCAGCAGGCTGTCCCAGCTGACCTGACCGTCGTAGTGGGTGTGGATGTCGACGAATCCGGGTGCCACCACGCGACCTGTCGCATCGATGGTTTCGGCCGCCTCGCCGGTCAGCGTGGGGCCGTCGGCGGAGCGGCGAACGACGTCGACGATCTTGCCGTCCTTGATGCCGATGTCAGCGAGAAAGCGTTGCGCGCCCGTGCCGTCGACGACCGTGCCACCGATGATCTTCAGGTCGAACATGAGACTTCCCTTCGCCGGGTCGCGGGCTGTCCCTGGCGGGCTGAGCGCGAGGCACGCCGGATTTCGCTACGGTAGGTAGCGTAACTCTTGGCGCGACGAAGGCAATAGCCTCGGCCGAATTGGTCCGCCGTCAGAGCGAGCCCTTCAGGGCGTCGACGGTTTCCAGATCATCGAGTGCCGCGACGCCGCGCCGCAGGCCTTCCATCGCAATGTCTTCGAGCTGCATGCCACCCATCCCGGTGGTGATCAGCGGGGCGACGTATGCGTACAACGCGGCCTGGCGGAACCGCAGCCACAGGTCGTCGCGGTCCAGCTCGGGTCCGCCGGCGGCGATCAGCGCCCGCCGGTAGTCGTCGAGGAGTTCGCGCTGGTTGGCCTGGCGGTCCTCCGGCGTCAGGCTGGTGATCAGGGTGTAGGCCAGTTCGCGCGACGGGTGTCCACGGCGCACCGCCTGCCAGTCCAGCAGCCCGGCCTTGCCGCCGTGGAAGTACATGTTGCCCGGGTGGGCATCGCCGTGCATGACGGTATGTGGGGGAGTGTCGATGAGCGCCGCGACGGCGCGGTAGTTGTCGGCGATGAACTTGCCGTTTTCCACCGGGATCGTGGTCCGCTCGGCCAGCCGCTTGATGGAGTTGTGCATGAGCGACCCGGTCAACAGCGACGTGACGTCGCCCGACGGGGTGTACAGCCAGCCCATCGGCCCGCGCCCGTCGCGCGGCAGCCGCCCCCAGAAGGTGGCGTGCAGTTCGGCAAGCAGCTCGACGATCAGGCCGGCCTGGTCGGCCGACAGCGGGTGCAGCGTGTCGGGGAACTCGCACGACTCCGCCGGCAGGTCCTCGAGGACCAGCAGGTATCGGCCGGTCCACGGGTCGAACGCCGTGCCGTGGCAGTAGGGGACGCCGATGACCTGCGGCGCGAGCTCCCGGTAGAAGCGGACCTCGGTGTGTCCCAGGCGTCCGAGTTCGCCCATCAGCCGGGTGGCGGCGGCCTGCGCCGCGACCTTGACGAACACCGAGTCGGGGACCTCCCTGCCGGTCAGTACCAGCCGGCCACGCGAGGAGGTGCCGGCGTCGCGGCTCAGCACGCGGATGGATCGAACGGTGGTCCCCATGACCCGGGACAGGGTGGCGGGGTCGATGTCCTCGACCGTCCGTGGCAGGCCGAATCGGCCTCCGACCACCGCGTCGGTGGCCACCCGCCCCGCACCGCGGCCCAGGTGAGCGGCTAAGCCGAGGATGGAAAATGCTTGTCCCACAGGAGTTTTCATGTCCATCCATCCTGATTTGCGAGCCGGCCGCAGTGCTGCGCGCTTAACACCAGCGGCGTCGGACAAAATCGATCGAACGTCTGGACATCAGACAATATACGATTATTGTCTGATCTGTGGCACCAAGGCCCTCACCACGAACTGCTCGACGAATTCTCGTTTGTCCGCGGCGGGGCGAAATCGCCACGAGGGCGCCAGCAGAAACAGCGTCGCGGTGTGCAACCACTGGACGATCGACCGGAAATCGACGTCGGGGTAGAGCAGCCCCGCCGCTTTCCATCGGTCCAACAGCGGCCCGTAATGCCGCAGCAGCAGCTCCACGATCGGTTCGGAACCCTTCTCGAGCGCCGACGCCACCGCGGTGCTCTCGGCGGCGAACAACGCTTCGTTCAGCGCGTTGCCGTCCACCGATTCCACCCGCGCCAGCACCATCTCCGGCACCGATCGAACCGGGTCGTCCGGGGCGGGCAGCGAGCGCACCAACTCGGCGAGCGCGCTGTCCACACGCGACAGCATCAGGCCCAGCAGGACGTCATCGCGGCCCGGGAAATACCGGTACACCGTCGACCGCGAGACGCCGGCCTCGTCGGCCACCTCGCCCATCCGGAACTGGGTGTTGCCGCGCCGGACGATGCAGCGGCCGGCGGCATCCAGGATTCGTCGACGGGCCTCCTCGTCATCGAGGATCGCGCGATCGTCGCCCCAGCGCCGGCTCGGTTCCATGGCGGCGATGTTACGGGATGCGTTGTGCTGC
>NZ_LZLL01000151.1:0-534 GCF_001669335.1 Mycobacterium sp. 1245852.3
CCGGGCGGCGCGCCCGGCGAATCGCTACTTGGCCAGGGTGAACTGGCCGACGTCGCTGATTCCCTTGCGGAAGAAGTTCTCGCAGCCCGTCAAATAGTGCATATAACGGTCGTAAACCTCTTCCGACTGGATTTCGATCGCCTTATTCCAGTTGGCTTCCAGGTTGGCCGCCCACATGTTGAGCGTCCGCTCGTAATGCTCGCGCAGCAATTGCACCTTTTCGACCGAGAACCCGGCGTTCTGCGCGCAGGTGAAAATGTCTTGCTGCGCCGGCAACTGCCCACCCGGGAAAATTTCGGTGTAAATGAAACGTGTGAATCGCACGTCGCTCATCGTCAGCGAGACGCCGCGCTCGTGTAACTGTTTCTGGGAATGCGCAAGGATCGTGTGCAGCAGCATGACCCCTTCGGGCGGCAGCACTTCGTAGGCCATCTTGAAGAAGCGGCCCCAGCGCTGGCGGCCGAAGTGCTCGAACGCGCCGATCGAGACGATCCGGTCGACGGGCTCGTGGAACTTCTCCCAGCCCTGCAGCCG
>NZ_LZLL01000152.1:0-4572 GCF_001669335.1 Mycobacterium sp. 1245852.3
ACTATTCGCCGGACTCGGCGACCTACACGCCGAACTGACCGTGCTGGGTCGCTACCTACTAAGCGTCATCGACGAGGAAATCCAACTGCTGCAAATCGCCGCCCGCACACCAGCCGGCCAATCAGCCCGCCTCGACACCGCTTACGCCGCCCTCGTCGATGGACTCAACGCCGAACTGGCCGACTGGATCACCACCTGGGCGCCCGCGCTGGGCAAAGACGACCGCGACGTCCTAGCGGCGCTGGCGGTCAACGGGATCCTCGCGACCCGCTTTACCACCAGCCTTTTCCACCAACGCGACGCACGCGTTGCCGACGATCGCTACCTCACCGAATGGACAGCACTCCTGGCCACCCGAATACAGGCACTCCAATAATCATTGCTGCGCGGTCGTCGACTTGTCAGCAAGGAAGTTTGTGACAGGTAGCTGCAGAGCACCGAGTGAATACCGTCGGCCGCCGTTAGGGCCCGAGCCTGCCCTACTCGTTCTCATTTCAGCTCTGCAACACCGCCGACGACGTCAGCCTCTCTCGGGTCTTTAGATCACGACGCCGAGCGCGTGCCACCACGTTGGGCGTGGCTAGTTTCGGCGATACTCCATGGTCATGGACCGCAAAACGCCGTCGGAGATCGGCCCGCCTGCCAATTTGGCGGTTGGCATCATTAAGGCGCTGCGACCTCGACAATGGCTTAAAAATGTCCTGGTGGTCGCCGCACCGTTAGCGACTTTGGGCGGCAGCGTTCACTACGACTACCGCGACGTCACCTACAAGGTGGTTATCGCGTTCGTGGTGTTCTGCTTGGCCGCATCCTCGACTTACCTGATCAACGACGCCCGGGATGTGCATGCCGATCGCCAGCACCCCACAAAACGCTTCCGCCCGATCGCCGCTGGAGTAGTCGCGCCCGCCCTGGCCTACACGTTGGCGATCGCGCTCGCCGCCGCCTCACTGGCCATTTCGCTAGTGACCGCGCCAACACTCGCGGTCGTCATTGCGATTTATCTCGCAATCCAGCTCGGCTACAACTTCGGCCTCAAACACCATGCCGTGCTGGACATTTGCCTGGTGTCCTCCGGCTTCCTGATCCGCGCCATCGCCGGCGGCGCGGCCACCGGCATTCCGCTCTCACAGTGGTTTCTGCTGGTGATGGCATTCGCATCACTGTTCGCCGTGGCAGGCAAACGCTACGCCGAACTGCAAGTGGCCGAACGCACGGGCGCCAAGATCCGAAAAGCCCTGGAAAACTACACCGGCACCTACCTCCGATTTGTATGGACCACTTCAGCCACCGCCACCATAGTGTTCTACGGGCTGTGGGCCTTCGAACGCGACCATCACTCCGGGTCGTGGTTTGCCATCTCTATGATCCCGATCACGATCGCGATGCTGCGCTATGCCGTAGACGTCGACGGCGGGATGGCCGGTGAACCCGAGGACATCGTTCTGAAAGACCGCGTCCTACAACTACTCGGCATCGTGTGGGTCGCGGCCATTTGCACCGCCATCGCCTTCGCGTGAGTGGCATCTATCGAGACAGCTTAGAGACCTTGGCCGACGTGGTGAGGCGACATTACGACAAGCCAGAAACCCATCGCGGACCGCAGGTGATGGAGCACGCCGTCGCTTACCGGAGTACATCGCGGACGAGAGCGGTTGGTGTACAACGAGGTTGGGCCATAATCATGCCGCCGTTTTGGCGTACCCGAAGCACCGTTTCCGCAGATGTAGCTGCCATCGGGGGCCCGCCTCTGGCATCTGCCCGGGGCTGGATCGACGAATTCAGGGGGGCCGCCGAAGGTACTGCGTCTGGACAACGGCCTGAGATGGTTTCCCAAGTGCTACAACGGTTCAGCGAGAATATGGCGGGGACGGCGTACATCCCGCCGGGTTGTCCGTGGGACAACGGCTACATCGACCGGCTACGGAAGGAATGCCTCGACCGCAACCACTGGAACACCCTGTTGGAGGCCCGGGTGGTCATCAAAGACTTCAAGGCTGACACCCACCGCCGACACCGCCACTCGGCGCTAGGTTAGCGCACGCCGGCGAGTACGCCCGCGGCCTGCAGGCGCATCCACACCCCGGTGGCCTGCAGCATCGCCGTAAGAGCGGTTCAAACCAGCCCGACTTAAACCGGGTGGACTCGGTAACGGGACTGGCAGCGAAGCACGTCACTGGCTTCCAACCGGCTCTTTACGATGCAGTGTCTAAACGGTGCAATCACAATAATAGCTCCGCGCGGGATCTCCGGGGGCTATAAAATAGCGGGCTATGAGTCAGCAATCGGCACCTGAGCATCCGCTCGATAGCCTGCTCAGGAACTATCGCCACCGCTGACTTTTTGCTTGCCGTCGGATTTTGTGGCACCCGGGGAGGCGCGGACCGTGGCGGATGCATACCTAAAAGTCGAAGATCTTGAGCGCGACGTGCGTGATCTACGGCGACAATTTAAGGCGGCCAAGCCGTTTCCGCACCTAGTGATAGATGGTCTCCTCAACCTGCCTCCATCAGCTGTCGGGGACTTTCCCGACATCTCATGGCCCTGGTGGAACGAGATAGGCGATAACTACACGCTGCACAAGCGGTTCTGTCACGACATAACTCTCATCCCGGAACCGTTCAAAGGCATCATCAGAGAACTGAATGAGCCGCGGTTCCTCAAGATGCTCGAACGCATTACCGGCATCAGGCGGCTGATACCAGATCCCTACCTGTTCGGGGGTGGCCTGCACCTCAGTGGCCCGGGCGGCATCCAGGCCCCCCACACGGACTATCACTACTACGAAGCGTTGCAGGTTTACCGACGCATCAACGTCATCGTCTACCTGAGCGAAGACTGGTCGCTCGAGAATGGCGGCTGCCTATCGCTCTACGACACGGAAGGCCGGGCCGTCGAAACGGTTGTACCCGCCTGGGGCAGGGCCTTCATATTCCGCACAGATGACGAGTCGGTACACGGTTTTCCCATTGCCGTCGCTGAAGGTAAGTGGCGGCGATCAATCGCGCTCTTCTACTACACGGCGTCCCCGACCGACATCTTCAGTGGTGACCAGGTGACGCACTATAAAGAGCACGGGGAGCAGGTCGGTGTCGCGCGGAAGGGACAACTTCTCGTCTTCAAAGGACTGATGAAAGTCAGTCGCGGCATCGCCATCGTGGCCCATCTTGTGAACCCCAACGTGGGGATACCCGCTGTCAAAACTTACATGACTTATCTCATGAAGAAGAGACGCTCTCGCACCGACGACACCTAGCTGTTGCTGGACAACACGTTGTTGACGGTCGTGGTTCTGGTTGTGCGGCGCTGTGCCCGAGAGCCTTAAGGGGTCTTCTCGGCCCGTGGGCGGCTGCTCCTAGGTTGCGTTCGGTGCTGTCCGGTCTATCTGGAATTTGTGGTGCAGCGCTTTCAGCGTTCGGATAGTGGCCTCGATGTCTGCCTCGGAGATCCCGGTGAAGCCTCGATTTTCTGCCTGCCCGAGGAGGGTTTGCGCTCGGGAAAGTAATTCCTGGCCAGCCTTCGTGAGGGTCACGCTGTGTTGTCGGCGTGACTGTGCAGACACCCCAACGTCAATCCATCCCTTTTGGCGGGCGATGTCGATGTGCCGGCTGACTGCGCTTTTGGCGATACCCAGACGCTCGGCGATCATCTGCTGAGACGGCGTCGGTGCATCCATCTCGATCAGTCTCAACAGCAGGAATTGGCGCAGGCTGATCCCCAGTTGCTCGCGAAACATGTTGTCTCCGCGCTTGTCGAGCAGGGCAGCGACGCGGTGCAAGAAGTAACCGAACTCGCTGTAGGGCCTGCCCGTCGATGCCATGGCCCCAGTAAACCTTCAAAAAGTTCTCGTCTCAACGGTTCACATGTGAACTGTCTGGGTTAGGCTTCGTCCACACTGCCGCGCCGAAAGGAATACCTCCACGTGCTTCACAAACCCACACCCGGCCGCGCCCACAACGGCAATGTGTCGCTGGCCTACGAGGTCTTTGGCCCCAGCACCGGCACGCCGCTGCTGCTGCTCATGGGGCTGGGCATGCAAATGCTGCTTTGGCACAACGACTTCTGCCGCGAGCTCGTCGCGCGCGGTTTCCAGGTCGTGCGAATGGACAATCGCGATGTCGGCCTATCCACCCACCTGAACCATCTCGGTGCACCCAGCGTGTTCGACCTGATCGTGCACCCGCGCAAATCGGCTCGGTATTCGTTGAGCGACATGGCCGCAGACGCAATTGCGGTCCTCGATGACCTCGGCTGGGACACCGGCAACGTCGTCGGCGGCTCACTGGGCGGCATGATCGCTCAAACGCTGGCCATCGAACATCCGCGGCGAGCACGCTCGCTGACCTCGATCATGTCCTCACCTTCGGCAAAAATCGGCCGTGCCTCGGTCAGACTTGGCATGAAGATCGCCCGTGTGCTCAGCCAACCGATCGACTCTCCACAGCAGGCCGGCCAACAACTGGTCGAGTTATACGCCCTCATCGGCACACCACCGGCCAACTATCCGCTCGACATCGACTGGCTCAACGACGTTGGAGCAGCCAGCTTTCAACGCGCACATGATCCGGGCGG
>NZ_LZLL01000153.1:0-2758 GCF_001669335.1 Mycobacterium sp. 1245852.3
AGTGTCGTCATGAGAGCCCCTCATCCGTTGAACGGGCTGGCGAAGACGTACCGGCTCGTCGGCACCGTGTCGATGTTTTCGTTGGGGCTGGGGCGCAAGGCGACCGTCGGGCGGATGCTGATGGCCAGCGCGATTTCCAGCGCCACCACCGCCGCGATGAAGATCACCGCCAGCGAGCTGCTGACCAGCATCAAGGACCTGCGCCGGCGCGCGCGTTCGTCGGAAGCGATGATCGTTTTGGCCTCGGCCTCATCGTCCGGCACGGCGCTGTAGGCGACGTTGGTCTTGCCCTTGTCGGCGCCGGCGGCGAGCGCCGCGATGCGGCTGCGGTATTCGGGCTGATATCCCGGGAGCAGGCCGGGATGCTGCCCGGCCAACAGCATCGGGTCGACCTCGCCGGTGCCGGGATCCAGCGCGTAGGCCAGCGCGGCCGTCGACGACGCGAAGAGCGGCGCGTTCGCCGCCGCCAGCGCGGCGCCTCGCGCCAGGGCCATCTCCGGCTCGTCGGGCACGGACAACTCGAGCGAGGTCGCGGCCTCCAGCACCGGCTTGATCAGCGGGATGTCGACGCCGGAGCCGACCAGAACCAGGCCTTCGGGGTGGGTTTCGAGCGTCGCGGCGCCGGAGACCATGTCGACGAGTTCGGCGACCGCTTCGTCTTCGTCGTCCGCGAGGGGTCTGCGGCGTACCTCCGAGACCGAGCCGTCCGCGGTGTCGACGACGGCCAGGGTGGCGCTGTAGGGCTCGACGAACAGCAGCGCGGTGCGCGCGTAATTGGTGGCGTCTCCCACGGCCTGGGTCAGCGCGGCCGCGGCCATGAAGGCCGAGACCAGCATGACGTTTTCGACCTTGTGGGAAATGAGGGCGTCGCGCAGCATCGCCGCTTCGACGTGGTCGGTCCAGGTCACGCCCGTCGACAGCAGTTCGTAGCCGCCCTCGGCGGCGCCTTCCCGGGTGCCGAGAATGGCCGAGATCACCTCGGTGGGGCCGGTGCCGGGCAGGGCGGTGCGTTGGGTGTCGACGTCGAAGCCGTCCTCGTCGACGGTGACTCCGTCGGCGCTCTCCCCCTCGACCAGGACCATGCGCACCTTCGTCGGCGTCATCGAGACGCCAAGCACGATGCCCACCACCGCTTAAGCTCCCTCTGCCCAATTCGTGTCGCTCGACGCCCCCGTCGGCAACACCACTGTTCAGTGATCACCAAGGATTTCTGCCACCGCAGAGCGCGGGCCGCATGCCCGCACATGTTGCTGGGCTGATGAAATTCTGGCGGCAGAGGCGGCATCTTTTTGCCAGCCTCAATACCCCGACCCTACGCGCGTGATCTTGGGAGAAGTAGGCGCCGGTTGCTGTGTGTTAGTTGGCAAACCGGACTAGTGGTGTCCGCCGCCGCCACCACCACCGAAGCCGCCACCGCCGCCGCTGTGACCACCGCCGAAGCCGCCGCCACCACCGAAGCCGCCACCGCTGTGACCACCGCCGAAGCCGCCGAGGCCACCGCCGCCGCCGGGAGCCGGGGCGTGACCGCCGCCGAAGCCACCGCCGCCGCCGGGAGCCGGAGCGTGACCACCGCCAAGACCGCCGCCAGGACCGCCCGCAGGTGGCGTGGGGACATGCCCGCCACCCAGGCCGCCCGGACCGCTACCGGGCGCGGGCAGGTGGCCGCCGCCCAAACCGCCGGATCCCGGCGTCGGCACATGCCCACCAGGACCACCCGAACCCGGCGTCGGCACATGCCCACCAGGACCACCCGAACCCGGCGTCGGCACATGCCCACCGGGACCACCCGAACCCGGCGTCGGCACATGCCCACCAGGACCACCCGAACCCGGCGTCGGCACATGCCCACCAGGACCACCCGAACCGCCCGAGCCACCCGGGCCGCTCTCCCCGGGCGTGGGAGAGTGACCGCCGCCGTAGTTACCCGGACCGCTCGGCTTGGGAGCGGTGCCCTCGCCGGGCGGCGTCTGGTGCGGCGGTGACTGCGGGACGGTGACCTGCGGGGGCGACGGCGGTTGGGGCAGATGCACCGGCGGCTGGGGCTGCACCGGTTGCGGGATCGTCAGGCGCGGCGGGGCCTCGAACAGCGGGGGGCTGTCGATGGGGTCGGGAACCGGAACCGGGATGCGCACCGGCACCGGCACCGGCACCGGCGGGACCACGACGGGGACCGGCGCCGCGGGAACCGGAGGGGCGGCGGGCAGCGGAGGGGCCGCCGGAGGCGCAACCGCGGGCAACGGCGCGGCGGCCGGCGGGCTCAGCGGCTTGGGGGCGGCCACCGGGACGGGCAGGCTGATCTTCGACAGCGGTTCGGACGCCTGCACCGGCGCCGGGGCCGGCGCCTGCTCGGGGACGATGAGGTGCTGCCCCGGTGTGGGCTGCAGGGCCACGGTTCCCGTGTTGCGGATCCCGATCGCCAACGCGATCTCGAGCGCCAGCACCGCGCTGATGCCGACCACCGCCAGCCCGCTGCCGACCAGCAGCACCGGCCGCCGCTTCGGCTGGCTCTCCTCGGGAAGGAAGAGCTTCTCGATGACGACGGTCGGTGAATCGGCGTCCTCGTCCCCCACCGCGCTGTAGGCGAGGTCGTCGTCGCCGGGTTCCGAGCCGAGCGGGACATAGAGGTACTCGGGAAGCGAGTACTGGTCGACCGAGCCCGTGCCGGGATCCTGCGCATATGCCAGCGCGGCGGTCGACGAGGCAAACAGCGGCGCGTTCGCCGACGCCAGCGCGGCCCCGCGGGCCAGCGCGGTCTCCG
>NZ_LZLL01000154.1:0-9211 GCF_001669335.1 Mycobacterium sp. 1245852.3
CCCGGCGAGGTGAACCGCCGGATCCACGCGGCACTGGCCCCCTACCCCGACGACCTCGTCATCGTCAGCAAGGTCGGCGCGCGCTACACCGGCGAACAACCGATCCCGCTGGCGCCGGCACAACGGCCCGCCGAACTGCGCGCCGCCGTCGAAGACGACCTGCGCCAGCTCGGCCTTGATCGCGTCCCGGTGGTCAACCTGCGGCGGCTCGACACCGGGATCGGCATGTCCGCCGAGGGCGACCAGATCGTCGACCTCGACGACCAGCTGGCCGAGCTGATCGCCCTGCGCGACGAGGGCAAGATCGGTGCGATCGGGATCAGCAGCGTGTCGCTCGACGTGCTGCGGCGAGCGCTGCCCGCCGGCATCGTCTGCGTGCAGAACGCCTACAGCCTGTTGGACCGCTCCCAGGAAGCCATGCTCGAGCTGTGCGTGGACGAGGGCATCGCGTGGGTGCCGTACTTCCCGCTCGGCTCGGCGTTCCCCGGATTCCCGAAGGTCGCCGACAACCCGGTGGTGGCCGACATCGCCGGCGAGTTGGGCGTTAGCGGCGCCCAGGTCGGGTTGGCCTGGATCTTGGCGCACGCGCCGAACACGTTGCTGATTCCCGGCACCCGGTCGGTCGCCCACCTCGAGGAGAACATCGCCGCGGCGGGCGTCACACTGAGCGCCGAGGCGGTCGCCCGGCTCGACGCCGTCGCCGAACCCGGCGCCGACCCCTGGGCGCACGGCGTCGAACCCTTCCTGGAGGCGCCCCAGAGCTGACTACTGTGTCAGGCATGGGTACGCCCGACGGCAGCAAGCCGTCCCCCAAACCGCCGTGGTGGCTGAAGCCGGCGAACAAGGTCTTCATCCGGCTCTCGCGGCTGGGCCTGAGCTTCGGTGGTGAAAGCCCGGTGGTGTTGACCGTGCCCGGCCGCAAGTCCGGCACACCCCGGTCGACGCCGGTGACGCCGATGACGGTGGACGGCAAACGCTATGTGGTGGCCGGGTTTCCGGGCGCGGATTGGATCCGCAACGTCCGTGCCGCCGAGTACGCGACGCTGGCCCGCGGTCGGCACCGCGAGCGGGTGCGGATGGTGGAGCTGTCCGCCGATGCGGCGCGCCCGTTCTTGCGGGCGTTTCCCACCGAGGTGCCCACCGGCGTCGGCTTCATGAAGCGCTCGGGGCTGGTCACCGATGGTCGCCCCGAGGAGTTCGAGGCGCTGGCGGGCGTGTGTCCGGTATTTCGGCTGGACCCGGCATAGGAGTTCAAAAACCTTGAGTGACAACCCCTTTGATGCCGACCAGTGGCGTCCGGTGGACGGGTTCGGCGACCTGACCGACATCACCTATCACCGCCACGTCGACGACGCCACGGTGCGGGTGGCGTTCGACCGGCCCGAGGTGCGCAACGCGTTCCGGCCGCACACCGTCGACGAGTTGTACCGCGTACTCGACCATGCCCGGATGTCGCCGGACGTCGGGGTGGTGCTGCTCACCGGCAACGGCCCGTCGCCGAAGGACGGCGGCTGGGCGTTCTGTTCCGGCGGTGACCAGCGAATCCGCGGCCGGAGCGGCTACCAGTACGCCTCCGGAGAGACGTCGGACACCGTCGACGCCGCGAGGGCCGGCCGGCTGCACATCCTCGAAGTGCAGCGGCTGATCCGTTTCATGCCCAAGGTGGTGATCTGTCTGGTCAACGGGTGGGCGGCCGGCGGCGGGCACAGCCTGCACGTGGTGTGCGACCTCACCCTGGCCAGCCGCGAACACGCCCGCTTCAAACAGACCGACGCCGACGTCGGCAGCTTCGACGGCGGCTACGGCAGCGCGTACCTGGCCCGCCAGGTCGGCCAGAAGTTCGCCCGCGAGATCTTCTTCCTCGGCCGCCCCTACACCGCCGAGCAGATGCACCACATGGGCGCGGTCAACGCCGTCGTCGACCATGCCGAGCTGGAATCCGAGGCCATCGGTTGGGCGCGCGAGATCAACGCGAAATCCCCACAGGCGCAACGGATGCTGAAGTTCGCGTTCAACCTGCTCGACGACGGCCTGGTGGGCCAACAGCTGTTCGCGGGCGAGGCCACCCGGCTGGCCTACATGACCGACGAAGCCGTCGAGGGCCGCGACGCCTTCCTGGAAAAGCGCGACCCGGACTGGAGCCGGTTCCCCCGCTACTTCTGAGCGGCCCGGGGTGCCCGGGGCCACCGCCTAGACTCGCCTCCCGTGAGCAAGAGTCCCCTTCGCCGGATCGCCGACCAGTTCGTGCTGGCGACCATGCGCCCTCCGATGGCGCCGCAAGTGTTGGTCAACCGTCCGCTGATCAAGCCGATCGAACTGGCCGGCAAGCGCATCTTGCTCACCGGGGCGTCATCGGGCATCGGCGAGGCCGCGGCCGAACAGTTCGCCCGGGCGGGTGCCACGGTGGTCGTCGTGGCCCGCCGCCAGGAGCTGCTCGACGCGCTCGCGGACCGCATCACCTCGGCGGGCGGTGACGCCATCTCGATCCCGTGCGACGTCTCCGACATGGACGCCGTCGACGCGCTGGTCGCCGACGTCGACAAGCGTCTCGGCGGAATCGACATCCTGATCAACAACGCCGGCCGGTCCATCCGCCGGCCGCTGGCCGAGTCGCTGGAACGCTGGCACGACGTCGAGCGGACGATGGTGCTCAACTACTACGCGCCGCTGCGGCTGATCCGCGGGCTGGCGCCGGGCATGATCGAGCGCGGCGACGGGCACATCATCAACGTCTCGACGTGGGGCGTGCTGTCGGAGGCCTCACCGCTGTTCGCGGTGTACAACGCCTCGAAGGCCGCGCTGTCGACGGTGAGCCGGGTGGTGGAAACCGAGTGGGGCGACAAGGGCGTGCACTCCAGCACCCTGTACTACCCGCTGGTGGCCACCCCGATGATCGCACCGACCAAGGCCTACCAGGGGATGCCGGCGCTGACGCCGGAGGAGGCCGGCGAGTGGATGATCACCGCCGCCCGCACCCGCCCGGTGCGCATCGCACCGCGGATGGCGATCGCCGCCAAGGCGCTGGACACGTTCGGCCCGCGCTGGGTCAACGCCGTCATGCAGCGCCAGAGCATCCAGCCCAACCGCAATAACGACGGCTGACCCGGCCGCCGCTACGGGCCGTTTTGCCCGGCCACTGTGATAGACACGACGCTATGGAGATCCTGGCCAGTCGGATGTTGCTCCGGCCGGCGGACTATCAGCAGTCGCTGACCTTCTACCGCGACCAGATCGGTCTGGCGATAGCCCGTGAATACGGCGCGGGCACAGTCTTTTTCGCGGGGCAGTCGCTGCTCGAACTGGCCGGTTACGGCTCCCCGGACCACTCGCGCGGACCCTTCCCGGGCGCGCTGTGGCTGCAGGTCCGCGACATCGAGGCGACCCAGGCCGAGCTCCGCGGCCGGGGGGTGGCCATCGCGCGCGAGGCGCGCCAGGAGCCGTGGGGCCTCTACGAAATGCACGTGACCGACCCCGACGGGATCACCCTGATATTCCTCGAAATACCCTCCGACCACCCGCTACGGCGTGACACCCGAGGTGAACGGCGGGGTAATTCCGGTTAACTGAGAGGTAACATCTGGCGACGAGTCAAGGTACACCCGCGTTTCGACTGCCTCAGCATTCGACAATGGAATCCTCCTACCACCAGAATCAGGCGCTGTGAACATCCAATTGTTCCTCTTGATCATTGTCGTAATCACGGCATTGGCTTTCGATTTCACCAACGGCTTCCATGACACGGGCAACGCGATGGCGACCTCGATCGCCAGCGGTGCACTCAAGCCCAAGGCGGCGGTCGCGCTCTCGGCGGTGCTGAATCTGGTGGGCGCTTTCTTGTCCACCGCCGTCGCCGCGACCATCGCCAAGGGCCTGATCGACTCCAACATCGTGACGCTGGAACTGGTCTTCGCCGGCCTCGTGGGCGGCGTCGTCTGGAACCTGCTGACCTGGCTCCTCGGTATCCCGTCGAGTTCGTCACATGCCCTGATCGGCGGCATCGTCGGCGCCACCATCGCCGCCGTCGGTGCGCACGGCGTGATCTGGAAGGGCGTGATCTCCAAGGCGATCATCCCGGCCGTCGTCTCGGCGATCCTGGCCATCGTGGTCGGCGCGGTCGCGACCTGGCTGGTCTACCGGATCACCCGGGGCGTCCCACAGGCCCGCACCGAGGCGGGCTTCCGGCGCGGTCAGATCGGCTCGGCGTCGCTGGTCTCGCTGGCCCACGGCACCAACGACGCCCAGAAGACGATGGGCATCATCTTCCTGGCGCTGATCTCCTACGGCTCGGTCAGCAAGACGGCGTCGATGCCGCCGCTGTGGGTCATCGTGAGCTGCGCGGTGGCCATGGCGACCGGCACCTACCTCGGTGGCTGGCGCATCATCCGCACCCTGGGCAAGGGCCTGGTCGAGATCCAGTCGCCGCAGGGCATGGCGGCCGAGTCCTCTTCGGCCGCGGTGATTTTGCTCTCCGCCCACTTCGGCTACGCGCTGTCGACCACCCAGGTCTGCACCGGTTCGGTGCTGGGCAGCGGGCTGGGCAAGCCCGGCGGCGAGGTCCGGTGGGGCGTCGCCGCCCGGATGGGCGTCGCCTGGCTGGTGACGCTGCCGCTGGCCGGCCTGGTCGGCGCCCTGACCTACTGGATCGTGCACCTGATCGGCGGCTACCCCGGCGCGATCATCGGCTTCGCGCTGCTGGTCGCCGTCTCGGCCACCATCTACATCCGGTCGCGCAAGGTCAAGGTCGACCACAACAACGTCAACGCCGAATGGCGGGGCGACCTGACCAGCGGGCTCGACTCCGACGAGCAGCACCCGCCGTCGGACGCCGGACCCACGCTCGGCGGCACCGCTCCCCGGCACGACTCCGACGACCCTACGGTTAAGGCGAGCGCTTCATGAGTCACATCAGCGACTGGTTCAACTACCAAGCCAGCTTGAAGATCCTCGTCTTCGCCATGCTGGCGGGCGCCGCCCTGCCGGGGCTGTTCGCCCTCGGGATCCGGCTGCAGTCCGCCGGAGCCGGTGACGTCGACGGTGCCAGCAACGGCAGCGCGACGCAGCGCAACCCGGTGCTGACGGGGGTGGCGTGGGCCATCTACGCGCTGGTGATCGCCGTGATCGCGCTGGCGCTGGCCTACATCGCCCGTGACTTCATCGCACATCACACCGGCTATCCGTTCCTCGGAGCGAAACCCAAGTAGCATCGGTTAATGCCCACCGAGTTACCGAACCGGACACCGGGGGGAGCTGTATCAGCGTGAACGGATTCCTCAACTCCATCGTGTCCTGGCTGCGCGCGGGATACCCCGAAGGCGTTCCGGCGACCGACACCTTCCCGGTGCTCGCGCTGCTGGCCCGCCGGTTGTCCAACGACGAAGCCAAGGCCGTGGCCTGCGAGCTGGTTCGGCGCGGTGAGTTCGACGACGTCGACATCGGCGTGCTGATCACCCAGATCACCGACGAGCTGCCGTCGCCGGATGACGTTGAGCGCGTGCGGGTCCGGCTGGCGGCCCAGGGCTGGCCGTTCGACGAAGCCGACGAGGCCGGGGACCCGGCATAGTCGCACTGCGCGCACTGCACGTCTCGCCGGGCGCGGCAGCCTCGACGCTATTGCCCGCCCTGGAACGGGTGCTCGACGGGCGCGACCCCGCACTTCTCGCGCTGCCCGGGGCCGACGATCGCGAGTCGGCCGCGCTGCGGGCGGGCCTGCGCGTCGGGGAATCCATCGACGACGACGTGGCCGTGGTCGTGGCGACGTCGGGTACCACCGGAGTTCCCAAGGGCGCCTTGCTGACCGCCGCCGCGCTGACGGCCAGCGCCGCGGCCACCCACGACCGCCTCGGCGGCCCGGGCAGCTGGCTGCTCGCCCTGCCGCCACACCACATCGCCGGGGTGCAGGTCTTGGTGCGCATTGCGCTCGCCGGCGCGGTACCGGTCGAGATGGATGTGTCGGCCGGGTTCGACGTCACCGAATTGCCTGGCGCGATAAGGAGATTGGGCTCGCGGCGGCGGTACACGTCGCTGGTCGCCGCGCAGCTGGCCAAGGCGCTGGGTGATCCGGCGGCCGCGGCCGCGCTCGCCGAGCTGGACGCGGTGCTGCTCGGCGGCGGTCCCGCTCCGCGACCCGTCCTCGACGCCGCGGCCGCGGCGGGCATCACCGTGGTCCGCACCTACGGGATGAGCGAGACCGCCGGCGGGTGCGTGTACGACGGCGTCCCGCTGGACGGGGTGCGGCTGCGCACGGTCGACGGCCGCATCGTCATCGGGGGCGCGACCCTGGCCAAGGGCTACCGCAACCCGGTCGACCCGGATCCGTTCGCCGAGCCGGGCTGGTTTCGCACCGATGACCTCGGCGCCGTCAGCGCTGCGGGCGTGCTGACCGTGCTGGGCCGCGCAGACGACGCGATCAGCACGGGCGGGCTGACCGTGCTGCCGCAGCCGGTCGAGGCGGCACTGTGTGCCCATCCGGCCGTGAGCGACTGCGCGGTGTTCGGCGTGGCCGACGACCGGCTGGGGCAGCGGGTGGTCGCCGCGATCGTGGTGCGAGACGGATCCGCCGCGCCGGGCCTGGACGAGCTGCGCGCGCAGGTGACCCGCACCCTGGACGCCACCGCCGCCCCGCGCGAGTTGCACGTCGTTGCCGCGCTGCCACGCCGCGGCATCGGCAAGGTCGACCGTGCGGCGTTGGTGCGCCGGTTCGCCGCGCCGAGCGATCAATAGGCTGTTCGTCCGTGAGGATCGCTCGACGGGAGGCAGCGCGCGAAGCGGTAGCGGTCACGGTCGGGGTGGTCCTGGTGGCGGCGGCGTTCGTGTTGCCGCGGCTGAACCTCGGAGTGCGGCCCCGCCTGGATGTCGGCGCCGAGAAGTTCGCCACCCACGCCGGATCCGCGCCGATCTTCGGCGACTGGCTGATCCACGCCGGCTGGGGAACCGCGCCGGCCATCGCCATCGCGATCGCCGTCGTGGCCTGGGGACCCATTGTGGCGCAACGCCTTTCGTGGCGGACGCTGACATTGGGCAGCTGGGCCACCGCGTGCGGCTGGGCGTTCGCGTTGGCGATGATCGACGGCTGGCAGCGCGGCTTCGCCGGGCGACTGACCACCCGGGACGAATACCTGTCACAGGTGCCGGGCATCACCGACATTCCCGCCACACTGCGCACGTTCGCCAGCCGGATCGTGGACTACCAGCCGAACTCGTGGACCACCCACGTGTCGGGGCATCCGCCCGGCGCGCTGCTGACGTTCGTCTGGCTGGACCGGCTCGGCCTACACGGCGGCGCCTGGGCCGGGCTGCTGTGCCTGCTGGCCGGCTCGAGCGCGGCGGCCGCGGTGGTGATCGCCGTGCGCGCGCTGGCCGACGAGCCCACCGCGCGGCGCGCCGCCCCGTTCGTCGCCCTGACGCCGGCGGCCATCTGGGTGGCCGTCTCCGCCGACGGATACTTCGCCGGGGTGGCGGCGTGGGGTATCGCGCTGCTGGCCGTGGCGGTGCACCGCCCGATCCGCTACCCCGCGCTGACGGCCGCGGGCGCGGGCCTGCTGTTGGGCTGGGGCGTGTTCTGCAACTACGGCCTGATGCTGATGGGGCTGCCGGCATTGGCGGTGCTGGCCTCGGCCCACCAGCCGGGTGGCCGCTGGGCGCACTGGCGCGCGGTCCTGCGGGCCTTGGGCCCGGCGGCGCTGGCCGCGATCGCGGTGGCGGTGGCGTTCGCCGTCGCGGGGTTCTTCTGGTTCGACGGCTATACGCTGGTGCAGCAACGCTATTGGCAGGGCATCGCCAAGGACCGGCCGTTCCAATATTGGAGCTGGGCCAACCTGGCGTGCGTGGTGTGCGCGATCGGGCTGGGCGGTGTCGCCGGAATCAGCCGGGTGTTCGACCGGGCCGCGATCCGCCGCCGCTGTGGCTTTCAGCTGCTGCTACTGGGTGTGCTGGCCGCCGTCGTCCTGGCCGACCTGAGCATGCTCAGCAAGGCCGAGGTGGAACGCATCTGGCTGCCGTTCACCGTCTGGCTGCCCGCGTCGGCCGCCCTGCTGCCGGTGCGATCACACCGGATCTGGTTGGCGCTCAACGCGATCGGAGCGCTGGCGCTCAACACGATCATCCTGACGCACTGGTAGCCCGCTAGAGGCCGGCCGCGCGGGTGACGCGCGCGAACCGGCTGCCGGGTGCGCAGGCCCCGCGCACCACCGCGACGTCGTCGACGACGTCCACGTCGGCCAGCGTCTGCACCGTCACCACGTCGATGCCGTTGTCGCGCAACGCCTTCAACGTCAGCTCACCGGTGTCGGGCACCGACATCGGCACCGTGCGCAGGCACTGCGCCATCGCCGGCTCCCCCACCCCCAGCACCCACCAGCCGCCGTCGCGGGCCGGCCCGAGCACGGCCGGCGCCTCGAGCAGCCGGCGCGCGCAGCCGCCCAGCAGATCGGCGCTCACCTGGGGGGTGTCCATCCCGATCTGCAGCACCGGCAGCCCGTCGGCCGCGTCGGCGTGCGCGTTGGCGAGCCGGGCCGCGAAATCCTCACCGCGCTGCGCGATCACGGTGAACGACGCCAGCCGCTGGCGGATCTCGGCGACGTTCGCGGCGCCGGCCAGGTCCCCGGTCAGCGCCACCACCCGGGCCGCCACCGGCGCGGCGGCCACGGCGTCGAGCGTGTCCAGCAGCGCGGCGGCGGCGATTTCGGCGGCGACCCGATCGCCGACGGTCGCCGCGAGTCGCGTCTTGGCCCGGCCCGGCTCGGGCGCCTTGGCGACCACCAGCAGGGTCACCGGCAGGACGCTCACGAAATCACCTTCCAGAAGTCGAGGATCGCGGTGATGCTGCCCCGCAGCGAACCGCTGACCTTCGACTTGCCGCCCGTGCGTGGGCCGTAGCTGATGTCGAGTTCGACGACGCGCCAGCCGGCGGCCGCCGCGCGGACCAGCAATTCCAGCGGGTAGCCGGATCGCCGGTCGGCGACGCCGAGCTGCAGCGCGGCGCCGACCTGGTGACCGGCCGGCGCCGCCCGGTGCCCGGACTGCACTGGCCGTGGGTGGCCCGGGTGGGCACGGTCGTCATGAGCTGGCGACTGCGCACCCGCCACGGCCTGCCCGTGCACGACATCGCGCCGATGCGGGTGGCCCGCCGCGATGCCCTGCTGCAGCTCGGCGTCGCCGACCGGCGATCCGGCTACCCGCTGGAATTGCGGGTCCGCGCGGCCCCCCTCGACAG
>NZ_LZLL01000155.1:0-5158 GCF_001669335.1 Mycobacterium sp. 1245852.3
CTCACCGGCTGCCGTTGCTGTCCGCGATCGCACTGGCCGGCGGCATGGCACTGTTCTACTTCGCTGACGTCGCCTACCGGTGGCGCGACCACGGGCAGGCGCCGGCCGACCGCGCCGTCACCGGAGTAGCCGCGGCGGCGACCCTGCCTGCCTTATTGCATATGCCCGCCCTCGCAGCGCTCGGCCTGCTCGCCGGCATCGGAGCTTGCCGGTTGGTCTGGGAGTTGTGGCGGCGCCCCCGGATCGGTCCGGCCGTAGCAGGACAGGCACGTTGAGGGCCGAGGCACAGGTAAACCGGCGCTTAAAGCGCCATAACCGACAGGAGAGCACGATGTCACAGGCACGACGCCTTTCGGGCCGAAAAATAGCTGTGTTGGCAGCCGACGGCTTCGAGAAAGTGGAACTGGTAATTCCGTTGCGCGCGTTGCAATTGGCCGGCGCGAAGGTCGATGTTGTGTCGCTGCGCCCCGGTCGCATCCGCGGGGTGAATCTGCACATGCCGGCCAGCCGAGTCGGCGTGGACAAGGTTGTCACCGAGGCCGACCCCGGCGCCTACGACGGACTGCTGCTTCCGGGCGGCTTCATCAACCCCGACCTGCTGCGGCAGTCGGCGGCGGCGCGGGATTTTGTCCGCGCGTTCGACCACGGGGCCAAGCCGATCGTCACGTTGTGTCACGGTCCGTGGGTGCTTGCGTCGGCAGGATTGCTCAATGGGCGCACCCTGACCTCCTGGCCGGGAATCCGCGATGACCTGGTGAACGCCGGCGCCGACTGGCTCGACCGCGAGGTCGTGCGTGACCGCAACCTCGTCACGAGTCGGGGGCCACAGGACATGAAGGCGTTCTTGCCGGCGATGCTCGACATCTTCGCCGAGTCGAAGAATCACTCGTAGACGGTCACGAACCATAACGGCTCGGATCCGCAGCTCGACAAGCCGCTCGGCTGGGCCGTGTCCGCCTTGCGCTGGTCACCGAAGCCCTCGGCGGCGGCACTGACCGGTGTGGTCGCGGCCGCCCTGGCGTCACCCCTACGGAGACGGGTTTCCATCAAGAACTAGAGAACAACGCCAGCGCTACCCTAGGCGCGCTGCCAGCGTCGCCGCATGCCCGGGTGACTGCAGATAAAGCGAATCGCCTTGTGCCTGAAGGTGATAACGAACCTCGGCGCGTTATGCCGTCCCATTCGGCGGTGGCTCAACGATGTAGCGAAAATGGAACTTGGCAATCGCTCGTTCGGAGTTCGGTTCAGCGCGCTCTTGTCCGGCGTCTTCGATGTCTTCCCGACAAACAGGTCAGCGCGACACCCGACCGGTCGGGTCGTGCAGGCACTGAAGTGCCCTCCTAGATCTCACTGGCAAAGGAGGGATCCGTGATGCCGATGGTCCGTCCGAGAATGATGAGCTCGTCATCTGTCAGGCCGGGGCCGCCCTCGGGCGGCTGATATTCGAACAGGGCGCGGGCGTACTCGCGGAATCGTCTTGCGTCCGAGGCAGCAGCGGCCGCTGCGGCCGCACGGGTCGAATCGTGAGCCGTCGATGCGGTGTCCAAGAAGTTCATCGGGTGCGCGTCCGCCACTTCGGTGAAAACCCGCAAACCCCTAGGTAGAGCGATCATTATCCGCCGTGCAGGCTGAGAACTAAAGATCGAAGCTAAATCGGCTTGAGCTGGCGTTTTGCAGCGAAGATCAGCAGGCCACCGCGTGCAAGGCCACTCGGAACGCGTGCTAGTGAACAACATCAGTGCAACGAAATTGCCTGTGGGACAGAGTATTGTGCGCAATTGTGACGCGGAGTAGCGTGAGGTTTCCAACAGCAGGCGGCCAGAACGCAAGCTAAGTGGGCATACTGTGGGACACTCGGAGCTAACCAGCCTCATCGGCCTGCGAGACCGCGATGGGAATCGAATCCATCTCGTCCGCGTGGATGTTCCCAGCGGGACGAGCGGCTACATGCTCAGGGTCGGGACGGGAAAGGTGTTCCTGAGTGCCGGCGATCTCGCCAGGCTCAACAACGTCATCCGGTTCGAGTTGCATTCGGCGCACCGGACCCATTTGTTGATTTGGGCGATCCAGCTACTGATCTTGTGCGCAGTGGCATGGTTCCTCACATCCGGCATCACCGGGCCGCTGTTTGTCTACCCCTGGTCCTATTGAGATCACTGCCCCATCAAGCACGGATCGCGCTGCGGGCCAACGCTTCTGGAGCGGTTTCGCGCCTTCATGGAAGATCGCGGCCAGCCGCCCGCGCGTCGTAGTGACTACCTTTCGTCAATCGGAGCAGCAGGTAAGCCGAAGTAGCGCGCACTGCCATCCACAGGCGACATCGCTTGTGCATGAGCCCGCCGGCTGAGGACTTGTCCGCTCGAGTCCAGACGGTGTAGCGCAGCTATAGTCGGTGCGTGTTGCCTACCTATGATCGCGATTCATGACCGGAGGAGCACCAGGACCGGCGTCGCCGCAAGCACAGCCTGGCGAGCTCGCCCCGCTCGATATCGTCGGCTCCGGAGTCCTTCCCCCGGTCGCTGCCCGAGTGCGCCGACTTTTTTGGCTGCTCGAGCGGTTGGCGCCCTCTTTGGGATCGCGGTGGGCAGTCGAGTTGTGGTGCACCCCACCGGTTCTCGAGTCGGACCTGCGCATGCCACCAGGTGTGGCCCCGGGCAGGCCGCTGGAAGCTTATTGGGATGGGCATCGGATAGCTGGTGAGGAATGGGGCGAGGGGACACCGATATATCTGGTACATGGTTGGGGCGGGCAGCGCGCGCATTTGGCAGTGTTCGTCAAACCGCTGGTGGAGGCTGGGTACCGCGTCATCGCATTCGACTTGCCTAGCCACAACGAATCTGACCCGGGTGCCCTTGCGCCCGGGCGTACCACTGCCATCGAGTGCGCCGACGCCGTTGCGGCGATGATCGAAACCCACGGGCCCGCCCACGCGGTGGTGGCTCACTCACTCGGTGCGAACGCGACTGCGTTGGCGGCGGCGCAGGGCGCACCTGTTGGGCGTTTGGTCTTCTTGGCGCCCATGGGCGATTTCCGTCTCTATCTTGACCTGTTCGCCGCACGGCACGGCTTCGGTCGCCGGATCCGCGCCGGCCTGCAACGCCGTCTGGAAAAACGAATCGGCATGCCGTTGCACGAGACGAACATGACGCGGATCGGTCAACGAGCCAATTACCCGCCGCTGCTTCTCATCCATGATCCCGACGACCCGGACAGCCCTTATGCCGCGAGTGAGCGGCTCGCATTGTCATGGCAAGGCGCACGATTACTGACCACGCGGGGGCTCGGTCGACTGGCTCATTACCGAATCCTGCGCCATCGCCCGGCTATTCGGGCCGGGCTAGAGTTCATCGGCGACCAAGCGGGCTGAGTTCAGCTGCGACCGCGGTCCTCTACCGCCGCGCCCGGTATGCTGCTGCAGCTCTTCCATCAGGTCGGATGCCTGGGCCTTGGTCAGATCATTCGGGACCTCACGCCCTGCCTCCTGCGCCAGCGTTTGCAGGTAGCTCCGCTGCGGTCCCGTCATCGGCTCGTCGCCCGTGACCCAGTCGGCTGTGTCCTTTTCCGCCGTCTCGTTCGGCGCCTGTTGCAACTCGTCGCTCATGTCTCGATCACCTCCGACGGACGTAATAGCCGTCGTACATGTGTTCGAAACATATCCGCTCAGCGAATTTAGTGGTCTGAGCGCGTCAGCGGAAACGGATGTTCAACGTCGCCAGGCCAAATATCTTGCGGCCAGCCGACTTCGCGCCGACGAGCACGACTCCGCTGCGGGTTTCCGGGTCCAGTGACTTGATCCGGCCGCTGTACTCGATGTCGGCACCCTCGGTGGCCGACACGACCACGGGCTGGGACAGCCGCACCGCGTAGCGGGTCACCGCACCGGGATCGCCTGACCATGCCGAGCCGAATCCGGCACCCAACGCCATGGTGAGCATTCCGTGGGCGATCACGTCGGGCTGGCCCGCCAGTTTGGCGAGGTTCTCGTCCCAATGGAGCGGGTTGGCGTCGCAGGCCACCCCGGAGTAGTTCACCAGGTCGCCGCGCGACAGTCGTGCGTGGTGGACCGGTAACTCGTCGCCGACCTTCACGTCATCGAAGGACGGCGTTCCCGGGGTGCGGGTGGTGCCGGCGTGGGCGATCCGAACCTCGTCCGCCGGGCGCACCGTCTTCTGGTAGTCCTCCTCGGAATAGTCGATGCCGGCGAGGTTCACATCGTGCATCATCACCTTTTCCGCGACGCTTCTGATCGCCGGATCGACATCCTCGGCGGTGACGCCCACGACGGTGGTGTGCAGGGTGTGCACCCGCTCGCCGGCCGTATCGGTGAACGTGTTGGTCACGGTGATCAAGTCTCTGCCGGCGATCCTGCGCACCGATGACAGCTCGACGTCAACGTGCAGTTCGTCTCCGGCCACGATCGGGCGGTGCTGCTCGAAGACTTCTTCGGTCTGCAGGTACATCTCGTAACCGATGACCACCGATTCGAACAAATGCCGATTGGCGGCCATGGCCGGGGCCGACGTGAACGTCAGCGGCGCCACCAGGTCCGGATATCCCAGTTCAGCGGCGGCGTCGAGTTTCCAGTGCGCAGGGTGATAGTCCTGCACGGCGCGGGCGAACTCGCGTAGTTTCTCGCGGCCGACCTGGTAAGTGTCTTCGATCCGGTAGTAGTGGCCGACCCGCGCTTCGAGTGCCGACGCTTCGGTTGCTGCTGTCATGGATTGCTCAACTTTTCTGTCGGCCTGTTCACGGAAGCCGACCTACGCACACTAACCCGGCGACATCAGGCCACCGAAGGCCGCAACGCGGATGACAAGATTGCCCGAGTGTGTTACCGCTGGCCGACCCTGGCCGAGGCCGTCGACACTCGACGTTCCGCCGGCAACTAGGTCAACCGCCTCGAACTGGCGAAGTCTTCGGCGAGATCTGCGGCTGTCGCGACGCTTTGGGCGGCTGCAGTCATCCGGCCGGCAAGTTCGCGGGCGCGGATTGCATACTCCGGCGCCAGGATCCGTTGCAGGTCCGCGACGAGCGATCGCCGGCTAGTGGCCGACAGGCGGCGGTGCGTGCCCACCTTGAGGCGCCGTTTCACCTGAGCTCCCCAGAGGATCTGGTTGACGTCGACGGAGAGGATCAGCGCGGGGATCCCGGCGCGCAG
>NZ_LZLL01000156.1:0-14945 GCF_001669335.1 Mycobacterium sp. 1245852.3
GCCGCGCCGGGCACGCTGCCATAAAAACTCGCCGTCGTCGTCATGCCGGTCCTCCTTGAGCTGGTCGGTCACACCACCGTCGCGCCGATCCGGTGACGCAATCGCATGTCCCACACCACCGCGTGTACGCCGAGGCGCACCAGGAACCGCGGTGTGAACAGGTCGAGCAGCCCGAAGATGCGCTGCCAGCGGTCGAATCGGCGTTGCTGCGCGTCCGACCAGGCGAACCCGAGCTTGTCGCGCAGCTGCGGGGGCAGGTAGCCCAGGGTCATGAAGAGGTTCCATCGGCCGAACAGCGCCGGGATGGGTGCGGGCAGGAAATCGAGGCGCGCGATGCCGGTCAGATAGCTGCGCATCCGGTCGTCGAAGTCGAGCCGATCGAGTTGGTCCTGCCAATAGCGGGCGGCTGCGTCCAGGTCGGCGGGCCACATGTCCCGCGGCACCTGCAGCGTGGTGGCGAACACCGACGCGGCCCGGTGCACCGCCTCGGGGTCGCGCCGTGAGCGGCCGCCCCGCAGCTTGCGGGTGTCCTCGAAGACCGCGGCCATGCAGGAGGCCACCCAGAGCTGCAGCGCGGGGTCGAAGGCGTTGTAGCGCACCGGGCTTTGCGGCCCGGAGCGCACCTGGACGTGTGCGGCGTTGACCGCGTCCCGATAGATTTTGCGGTCGTTGGCATTTCCGGCGATGGCCACCGCGATGTAGGTGAAGGTGGTGCGGGCCCTTTTGAAGGGATGCTTGTACAGGTTGCCGCTGTCGACCTTGCTCTCCATCACCCCATAGGCCACACCCGGATTCGCCAGTTGCATCACGACGTTCGCCGCACCGTAGGCTGGGGACAGCCACGGCGACATCTCCTCGGCCAGAAACGCCGTGTCGAGGGAATCGGTGTCCGCCCGCCGGGCGCCCCGATCCGGCGGCACCCTCGCGTCCTCCGGGCCGGTGGGCAGGGGATGGGCCATGCTGTGCCTTCCTGAATTAATTGGCAGCTCAGACGGATTCGAAGACCGGCTCGCCGCGGTGCGCCGCGGGGTAGCGGACCCTGGCGGGCAGCGCGCGGTCCAATGCCCGCACCGCGACCACCGCGCGCTCAAACCGCTGTTTGCGTTCGGCAGTCCACTCGATGCGCAGCCGTTCCCGGAGGGTCGCCGGCAATAGTCCGGCGGTGGTCAGCCTCAGCAGCGCGGCCAGCGGAGCCGCGGCCGAATTCCACACCAGTTGTGGCACACGCACGCCGGGCGGCACGGGCATCGGATAGCGGTCCAGTTCCAGGAGCAGTTCGGTCGCGGCGTTGCGTTCCAGACGGCGTTCGACGGTGTCGTGGTAGTAATCCCAGAACGCCGCCCGCGTCTGCGGGATCACCCGTTCGGGGATGCGCAGGATCCCCGCGACGTCTCGCCACTCGCGAAACAACGCGTCCTCGGTCGCGCCGTCGAGCGTCCCGCCGAACACCCGGCGCACGTCGGCGGCACCCGCATAGGTGGTGGCATGCGCCCACAGGTACGCGTCCGGATTCAGTGCGTGATAGCTGCGCCCGAGCGCGTCCATCCCGGAGATGTTGCGGTGCACGTCGCGAAGCCGCTGACCCTCGGCGACGGCGGCCTGCGGCCCGTGAAATCCGTGATAGCGCCGCACCGCGGCCAGTGTCCGCGAGATGCGCCCCCACCTGTCCCTGAGGAACTCCGAATGATCGATCACCCCGGCGCCGATCACCGGGTGCGCCACTTGCAGCAACAGCGTCGCTCGGCTGGCGAGCGGCATCCGCCAGTCGATGCCGCGCCGCCACGTCGCCGAACCGGGACCGATCGGGTGCAATGCCGGCGTCAGCGCCGGGCCGGCTGGTGCAGCGGACATCTTCGACTACGTCTCCCTCAGCCCACGCCTGATAGAAATCAAGGCGGATTCTATCGTGGAGTCTGGCACAGACCGCCGTCGTTGGACAGGGGCGGCGGCGGATTCATCCGGGATCGGCATCCGAACGCCGCACTGATCGCGCAACGACCGGGATCTTCGCTTTCGCGTCCCGCCGCATCGGCTACGAGCTGGGTGGGCCCGGCCGGTCAGCGCTGTCAGCTCAGAAAGTTGTTGACCGCCGACGCGAGGTCGGGGGCCGCCGACGTCGCGAGGTTCTGGTAGCTGCCGCCACTGAGTTGGGCGACCGCTTCCCAGGTCGCGCGGTCCGGGTCGGCCCCGAAATCGATGACGTTCACCGCGATGGGCTTGGCCGGGTCGGCACTCTTGCGGATGAAGTCCTGTAGCCCCGCCCCGTCCAGCGTCTGATCGGTGTGTGGCCCCGCGGTGATCAACAGGATCGAATTGTTCTGGCCCGCATGATAATTGGCCTGCATGTCCTGGTAGAGCATCCGCAGGGTGGTGAATGACACCGCGCCACCGCCCGACGAGTACTGCTTGTCCAGCGCGGCGGCCAGCGCGGCCGAACGCGGCTGGCCGTTAACGGGGTCGGACAACGGGCCGCTGGCCACCTCCGACCGGCCCTCGTGGCCGTCGAACGTCCACAGGCCCACCACCGCGGACGCGGGCAGCGCCTTGATCCGGTCCTGCAGCGCCCCGATCACGTTGGCCAGGCGGGTTTTTCCACCTTCCTGACCGGGCATCGACTGGTCGAGCATGATGGTCGTGGCCTGCCCGCTCGACGGGCTGGCCATCGCCTCGGCGAGCGTGGCGCGCATCGCGTCGTCGCCCACCGACAGCGCCGCGGGCAGCGACGGGAAATTGGTGACCGGGCTACTCGGCGGTTTCACCCCGTTGACGCGGAAGCCGGCCTTGGCCAGCTTGGCCTGCTGGTCGGACTTGTGCATGAATCGCGAGAACTCGCTGGCCGCCGAGGCCTGTTCGCGGGTGAGCCACGAGCCGCTGAGCAGGACGGTGGGGTAGTCGGCAACCGCCGCGGACCCGGGCGGCAGCCAGAAGGCCAAGGCGCCCTTGGCGTCTGGCAACGATTGCCCGCGCTGGAACAGTTGCTGTTCGGTGGTGACCACCGCGTGCACCGGCGCGGTTGCGGCGTCACCGGGCTTCAGCAGGGTGTTCATCGCCTCGGTCAGCGAGTTGTCGGCCAGCTTGGGTTGCGCGCTCAACAGGCTGCGCACCGCGCCGGTGCCCTGCGTCACCGGCGCTCCGGGCGGCACCGACGCGGCCGCCACCGCCTCGCCGGCCAGAAACGACGCGTCCGCATTGCCGTTCATCGGCAGCGCCAGGCGCAGCGGGCCCCACCCCGGTAAATTCAGCCCCGCCAGTGCATTCGGATTGGTTTGCAGCCCGGGTAGCGCCGCCCAGTTCTGGTTGGCCAGGGCCGGCGCGAGTTGGGGACGGATGGCCAGCACCACCGGCGAGGTGGCCAGCGAATGGCTCTCGGTGACGGTCTTTTGCGCCGTGGCGCCGGCGAGTCGCGCGGCGGAGATCGAACTGCCCGGAATCCACAGCGCCGGCTGGCCGCCCAGTTCCGCGGGCCACTTGCCGATGAAACCGTTCAGCACGGCGTCGGAGTTGGCCGGCTTGACGCTCACCACCATGCAGCGGTCACCGATCGGCCCGGCGGATTTGTTGTAGCTCTCCGCGAATTGCCCGATGGCATCGGCGATGGACGGATCGGCCACGACGGGCACCGTTTCCTGACCCCCGACGCAGCCGCCGGCCGCCTTGTGTGAACGCTTGGACAACGCGTCACCGAAGAAGCTCCACAGGATGACCGCTCCCACCACGACCACGACCGCGACCAGCGCCACGATCACGCCGATGCTGACGCCGCGACGGCCGGCCTCACTGCGGTGACCGCCCCGCCAATCGCCGAGCCCGCGATGCCCGCCCCGGAAGAGCGACGGCGATGCGGCCGCCGGCTCAGGCTTCGACGGGGCCGCCTGCCGCGACGGGAACTCCGGGTAGTCGTCGGCGGCGCCGGCTGCGAAGGCATCCTCGGCCGGGTAGGCGTCGTCGGGATGGCCACGCTCGGCGGAGTAGTAACCACCCTCGTCGGCATAGTCGCCCTCATCGGCGTAGTCATCGTCGTCCGAGTAGAGGTCGGCTTCCGAATCCGCGCCGGCATCCCGGCGGTGATCTCCTGCCTCGTGCCCTCGAGACGGCTCGTCGACGGCGTCGTCGCGAGATGGCTCGTCGAGGGAGTCGTCAGGGTCGGGCGCACTGTGCCTACCCATAGCAGTGCCCTCGGCCTTTCCGTCGATCCATCGTTAACTCGGCGCCGATCTTAGTCATCGGCGGCGCTATGCCACGTTTCGAACCCGAACTGAGCGCGGGCTCAATTCTGCGGGCCGGCTGCCTTGGCTTCCCGCCGACGGCGATGCAGGATCGGCTCGGTGTAGCCGTTGGGCTGCTGCGTTCCGGTCAGGATCAGATCCTGGGCGGCGAGGAAGGCCAGGCTGTCGTCGAAGTTGGGCGCCATCGGCTGGTAGGCCGCGTCCTTGGCGTTCTGCTCGTCGACCAGCGGGGCCATCCGCTCCAGGCTGGCCCGCACGTCCTCCTCGGTGATCACCCCGTGGCGCAGCCAGTTGGCCAGCAGCTGGCTCGAAATCCGCAGCGTGGCACGGTCTTCCATGAGCGCCACGTCGTGGATGTCGGGCACCTTGGAGCAGCCGACGCCCTGGGCCACCCAGCGCACCACGTAGCCCAGGATGGACTGGCAGTTGTTGTCGACCTCTTCGCGGATCTCCTCGGAGGCCCAGGCCAGTTCCTTGGCCAGCGGGATGGTCAGCAACTCCTCGATCTTGGTGCGCTTCTTGCCGGCGAGTTCCTCCTGCACGGCGCCGACGTCGACGTAGTGGTAGTGCATCGCGTGCAGGGTGGCCGCCGTCGGCGAGGGCACCCACGCGGTGGTCGCGCCCGCCTTGGGCTGGCCGATCTTCTGCTCGACCATGTCGGCCATCAGCTCGGTCATCGCCCACATGCCCTTACCGATCTGGGCCTTGCCCTTGAAGCCGGCCGCCAGCCCGATGTCGACGTTGGCGTCCTCGTAGGCCTTGATCCAGGTGCTGTTCTTCATCGCCCCCTTGCGGATCATCGGGCCGGCCTCCATCGAGGTGTGGATCTCGTCGCCGGTGCGGTCCAGGAAGCCGGTGTTGATGAACACGACCCGGTCGGCCGCGGCCTTGATGCAGGCCTTGAGGTTGACGGTGGTGCGCCGTTCCTCGTCCATGATGCCGACCTTCAGGGTGCCCTGGGGCAGGCCGAGAACGTCTTCGACGCGGCTGAACAGCTCGCAGGTGTAGGCGACCTCGTCGGGTCCGTGCATCTTGGGCTTGACGATGTAGATGGACCCGGTGCGGCTGTTGGCCAGCGGGCCGTTCGCGTCACCGGTCTTGAGCCCGTGGATCGCGGTCAGCCCGGTGAACAGCGCATCCATGATGCCCTCGAACACCTCTTTTTCTTCGTCGCCCTCGCTCCAGACGATCGCGTCGTTGGTCATCAGGTGACCGACGTTGCGCACGAACAGCAGGCTGCGGCCGGGCAGGGTCAGCTCGCCCTCGCCGTCGGGTGTCTTGTAGGTGCGGTCCTCGTTGAGCACCCGGGTGAAGGTCTTGCCGTCCTTGCTGACCTCTTCGGACAGGTCACCCTTGTTCAGTCCGAGCCAGTTGCGGTAGCCGAGCACCTTGTCGTCGGCGTCGACGGCGGCCACCGAGTCCTCGAAGTCCATGATCGTGGTGATGGCCGATTCCAGGACCACGTCCTTGATGCCGGCCGAGTCGGTCTTGCCGATCGGTGATTCCGGATCGATCAGGATCTCGATGTGCAGGCCGTGGTTGACCAGCAGAACCGACCAGCTGGGGGAGCCGAGCTCGCCGGTGTAGCCGGCGAACTTCTCCGGGCTGGCCAGGCCGACGGCGCCGTCGGCGGCCGCGATCTTGAGCTGGCCGTCCTCGACGGACAGGCCCGTCGCGTCGGCCCACGACCCGGATTCCAGCGGCACCGCTTCGTCGAGGAACTTACGCGCGTAGGCGATCACCCTGTCGCCGCGGACCTTGTTGTAGCTCGACCCCTTCTCGGCGCCGTCGTCTTCCGGGATGACGTCGGTGCCGTACAGCGCGTCGTACAGCGAGCCCCACCGGGCGTTGGCGGCGTTGAGCGCGAACCGCGCGTTGAGCACCGGGACCACCAGCTGCGGGCCGGCCGTGGTGGTGATCTCGTCGTCGACGCCGGACGTCGTGATGGTGAAGTCCTCGGGCTCGGGCAGCAGATAACCGATCTCAATGAGGAACTTGCGGTACGCCTCGATGTCGAGCGGCTCGATGACGCGCTGCCGGTGCCACTTGTCGATCTGGGCCTGCAGCTCGTCCCGCCGGCGCAGCAGATCCTGGTTCTTGGGGGTCAGGTCGGTGACGACCTTGTCGACGCCCGCCCAGAAACTGTCCGGGTCGATGTCGGTGCCGGGCAACGCCTCGTTGTTCACGAAGTCGTAGAGCACTCGGGCGACGCGCAGGTTCCCCGCCGACACGCGATCAGTCATGATTCTCCTCCATCACGGGCCGCACTGGACCGTCCATGGGCCGCACAGGCCCAGATTGGCAATGTCATAAGCCTACCGAGCGCAGCGTGGCGGGCGTTATTCGCCCGACCCGGCAGGCGCAGGTCAGACCGCGCTGAGCGCCCCGAGAACGACGCTGCGGCGGGCGCCGGGATCCGTGTCCAGCAACGCATGTTCCGCGCGCCCGCGGTCGCCCGCCCTCCAGCACTTTCTTAACTGGTAGCCGTGAAGATCATACGGGCTGCGCGCGGTCGTTCCGGCCGGCCAGTGCCGCTACGCCTCGCGCATGGTCCCGACGAGGTCTTCAACCAGGTCTTCCATCGCCACCATGGCGACCACGGCGCCGGTCTCGCCGGTCACCAACGCCAGATGGCTGTTGCTGCGGCGCATCCGGGACAGCGCGTCGGCCAGCGGCAGTGACCGGGACAGCCGCGGCAGCGGCCGCACCATCGCCAGATCGATCACCGTCCGCGGATCGTCGTCGAGCGTCAGCACATCCTTGATGTGCAGATATCCGACGAACACGCCGCTGACGCTGGCCACCGGGAACCGGGAGTAGCCGGTCTGGGCCAGGGCCTGCTCGACCGCCCCGACCGTCGGCCCCGAGCCCGCCGCGGCCACCGGAACCGCGTGCACCGCGGCGAGGGGGACGGCCACGTCACCGACCACGCGGTGGCGAATTTGCAGCGCCCGGGTCAGCCGGGTGCGTTCCTCGCGGTCCAGCAAGCCCTCGGACTCGGACTCCGCGATCATCTCGCTGAGCTCGACGGGTGAGACTGTGATCTCGAGCTCGTCCTTGGGTTCGACGCCGAACGCGCGCACCACCACGTTGGCGCATTTGTTGTAGAACACGATGAAGGGCCGGGCGGCCCGCACGTAGGCGAGGTACGGCGGCACGAGCAGCATCGCGGTGCGCTCCGGGCCGGCCAGTGCGATGTTCTTCGGCACCATTTCGCCCAGCAACACGTGCAGGGTCACCACGATCGCCAGCGCGATCGCGAACGACAGCGTGTGCAGCAGCGCCGGGTGAATTCCGGTCAGCCCCAGCGTCGTTCGCAGCAGATTGGACACCGCCGACTCCCCGATCCGCCCGAGCAGCAGCGACGCGGCCGTGACGCCCAACTGGGCACCGGCCAGCATCGACGGCAGTTGCTCCCCGGCGCGGATCACCGTGACCGCGGCCGCTTTGCCCTGCTCGGCCAGCGCCTCGAGGCGGTCGCGGCGCGCCGAGATCAGCGAGAACTCCGCGCCGACGAAGAACGCGTTCACCCCGATCAGCAGGCAGGCCAGCAGCAGGCCCATGGTGTCGCTCATCGGCGCCCCCCGGTGGCGGGGACCTCGCCGTGATTGCTCAGTTCGATCAGCTCCAGCAGGTCGATCCGGCGGCCGTCCATCCGGATGACCGTCGCCTGCCAGCGGGTCACCGCGTCCAGCAGGCCGTCGGCGTCCAGCGCGGGCAGCTTGACCGTGTCACCGGCCACCGGGATGTGACCGATCTCGCGCAGCACCAGGCCGCCGATGGTCTCGTAGGGGCCCTCCGGCGCGCGGAAACCGATGGCGGTGGCCACCTCGTCGATGCGCAGCAGGCCCGAGACCCGCCAGCCGCTGCCGGCGGGCACCACGTCCGGGGTGGCGTCGTCGTGCTCGTCGCGGACGTCGCCGACGATCTCTTCGATCAGGTCCTCGACGGTCACCATGCCGGCGGTGCCGCCGTACTCGTCGACGACCAGCGCGGTCTGCAGGCTGTTGGCCCGGATCTCGGCCATCACCGCGTCGCCGTCCAGGGTGGACGGCACCTTCGGAACGGGTTGGGCCACCGTGACCAGCCGGGTGCGGGCCCGTTCGGTGCGCGGGATGGCGAACACCTGCTTCACGTGCACGATGCCGACCGTCTCGTCGAGGTCACCGTCGACGATGGGGAAGCGGGAGAAGCCGGACTCGGCGGCCGCGGTCACCAGGTCGGCGACCGTGTCGTCGGTCTGCAGCGCCACGATCTTGGAGCGGGGCGTCATCAGTTCCTCGGCGCTGAGCGTGCCGAACTGCAGCGAGCGGCGCACCAAGGCGGCCGTGGCGGCGTCCAGCGCGCCGCTGCGCGCCGACGAACGCACCAGCGACAGCAGCTCCTGCGGGGAGCGAGCCGACCGCAACTCCTCGGCGGGTTCGACGCCCAGCCGGCGCACGATCCAGTTGGCGGCGCCGTTGGTCAGGCGGATCGCCGGGGTCAGCAGCAGCGAGAACACCAACTGGGCGCTGACGACCGCGCGGGCCGTGGACAGCGGCCGGGCCACCGCGAGGTACTTGGGGACGAGCTCGCCGAACACCATCGACACCGAGGTCACGATCACCAGCACCACAAAGGCCATGAGCGCGTCGCCGACCTGGTCGGGTATGCCGATGGCATCCAGCCACGGGTGCGGCAGGTCGTCCACCATCGGATCGGTCAGGTAACCGGCCGCCAGGGTGGTGACCGAGATGCCCAACTGGGCGCCGGACAGTTGGAACGACAGCCGGTGGTGGGCGCGGCGGATCCAGCGGTCCCGCCGACCACCGCCGCGGGCGTTGGCCTCCACCGCGCTGCGGTCGAGGGTGGTCAGCGAGAACTCCGCGGCGACGAAGACGGCGTTGCCGAAAATGAGCACCGCGATCGCCACAACGCTGATCACGGTGACGGTGACGTTCATGACCTACGCCGCCCCGGCGGGAGAACGCCGATCAGGAGAAAAGGCGCCGGGGGAGGCTCCGCATCGCGCGGTTCGTCGGACGGCCCGTGCGCCCGCAAGCCGATGGCCTGCACGGGTGCCTGCGGCACGTCGATCCTTTCGCTGCCAGATGGCGGGGCGGTCGCGGTTGCTTCCGTCTTTGCTGTCTTATGCTAGCCCGGCCCGCCGCCGCACGGCGCCGCCCGGCGCGGGGCATGCCGACCGCCTCGGCTCATCGGCCCGGCCCAACTATGGTATGGCTAACCTTACCCGGTAGGCTCTGCGCACTATGCCCGACGCTCAGACGCCGTCCATTCACGTCCTGCCGCGCGAACGCTTCGACATCCCCGACGAGGTGGCTCGCATCCCCCGCCCACCGGTTCCCACGCTGGATCCACCCTTCGCCATGCGCGTGGCGCAGCTCGAGGACGTGGACATGGTGACCGAGTGGATGAATCGCCCGCATCTGGCGCAGGCCTGGGAATACGACTGGCCGGCGCCCCGGTGGCGCCAGCACCTGAGCGCCCAGCTGGACGGGACATATTCCCTGCCGTTGCTCGGCAGCATCCGGGGCAGGGATTGCGCCTACCTCGAACTGTATTGGGGCGCAAAGGATCTGATCTCCCGTCACTACGACGCCGAGCCGTACGACCTGGGGCTGCACGCCGCGATCGCGGACCTGAAACTGGTGAACCGCGGCCTGGGCCCGATGCTGTTGCCCCGGATCGTGGCGAGCGTCTTCGCGCTCGAGCCCCGCTGCCGGCGGGTCATGTTCGACCCCGATCACCGCAACACCACCGCGCGCCGGCTGTGCGAGTACGCGGGATGCAAGTTCCTCGGCGAGCACGACACGACGAACCGGCGCATGGCGCTCTACGCGCTGGAAGCCCCGATCACCGATTCGTAGCCGCGGTAATCGGGCGCCATCGCGGCGGCCACCAACTCCCACAGCACCTCGTCGGTGCCGCCACCGACCCGGGCCAGCTTCATGTCGCGCCACCACGCCCCCAGCGGCGTCTCGTCGACGAGATATCCCGAGCCGCCGAAGATGTGCATGCACTCCGACATCACTTCCTCACCGAGGCGGGCCGCGGTCACCTTGACGCCCGCGGCGGCACGCAGCTCCAAACGGCCCTGCGCCGCAATGCCGTTCAGTCCGTGTCGCAGCAGATCGACGCGCGCCTGGAGATCCGCCATCCGCAGCCGCAACGCCTGATGCTCGAACAGCGTGTGGCCGAACTGGCGCCGAGTCATCATGCGGGCCAAGGTGATTCCGATCGCCCGTTGACACGATGCGGCGATCTGCCCGGCGATCGACATTCGTTCGTGCGCCAGCCCCCAGCTGATGGCGGCCAGCCCGGTGCCGGCCCGCGCGACCAGGGCATCGGCGGGCACCCAGGTGTCGATGTGCACGGCGGCGGTGTCCAGCGGCCCGGCGCCGAGCTTGTTGTAGGGCCGCTGCACGCTGACCTGCGCGGTGGGCACCGCGATCAGCGCGACGTTGCCGTGTTTGCTGGCCGAGTCGTGGTCGACGCTGCGGGCCACCACCATGATGTGGTCGGCGATGGGGGACAGCGACACGAACTTCTTGATGCCGCGAACGTCGAAACCGCCGTCCCGAGAGGATATTTCGGTGCGAACGATCTGCAGGTCCGACCCGCCCGACTCCTCGGAGGCCCCGATGCACAACACGGCCTGGCCGCGGATCGCCCGCTCGCAGATGTCCTTGAGGTAGTCCGACTTGCCGAATCGGCGCAGCACACAGATGGCCGAGTCGTGCAGGCTGACGCCGACCCCGATGCCGGCCGACGACAGCCCGCCCAGCGCCAGCGCCAGCTCCACCAGCCGGGCCACGTCGGGCAGCGGTCCGGTGCCCCACTTGTGGCTGAACACGCCGCAGGCGCCCAGGTGCTCGATCAGCTCACGCGGAAAGCGTTGCCGCGCTTCGGCTTCGGCTGTCCAGGCCAGCACCCGGTCGTCGAACGCGCCGGCGAGCAGGCGCCGGTAGTCGTCGATGGTGGTGGCGGATGCCTCGGTCGGCATGGATGTTGTCGTCACTTAGTCCACCGCCTCTAGAGCGCGCCGGACTTCCAGCCGGCGCAGTTTGCCCGACGACGTGCGGGGCAGCGACCCCGGTGCCATGAAGATCACGTCGGAGGGAACGACGCCGCACATGGATGCGACGCGCTGAATGATTTCGGCGCGGGCGCCCGCCTGATCCGCCCCCCGGAATTCGGCCGCGACGATCAGGCCCGGGCGCGCGGACCGTTCGCCGGTGCCCAGCGCCACCACGGCGCCCTCGCGGACCCCGCGGACGCCGGCGGCGACCGTCTCGATCTCGGTCGGGAAGATGTTGCGACCCGCGAGGGTGATGAGCTCCTTGGCCCGGCCGCACACCACCAGCCCGGCTTCGTCGAAGAAACCGAGATCCCCGGTGGGAAGCCAGTTTTCGCGGTCCAGTGGCGGGTGGTCGCGGTACCCGTCCATCAGCGAGGCGCCCCGGATCTCGATCTCACCGATGTCGCCGTCGGCGTCGTCGTGCGGCGCGATGCGGATCTCGGTGCCCGGAATCGGCTGGCCCAGCACCGCGTGGCGACGCGTTCCGGTCTCGCCGGCGACGCTGGCGACGCGCAGCCCGGTGCCCGGCGCCGGTACGGTGACGGCGCAGGTCGATTCGGCCAGCCCGTAGGACGGGGTCGCGGCACCGGCGTCGAATCCGAACGGGGCCATCGCGTCGGCGAACCGTTGGAATCCCTCGCAGTCGACCGGTTCGCCACCGTTGATGGCCACCCGCACCGCGCCCAGGTCGACGTCGGACACCCGGCGGACATACCTGCCCAGCAGGTTGTAGGCGAAGTTGGGCGCGGCGGTGATCGTCGTCCGGCTCTCCGAGAGCCAACTCAGCCAGCGAAACGGCGAGGCGGTGAAAGCCGCCGTCGGCGCCAGCCATAGCGACATCCCGCCCAGCACCGAGGCGAGCAGGAAGGACAGGCCCATGTCGTGATACAGCGGCAGCCACGAGCAACCGACGTCGGCCGGCGTCACGCAGAGGCGCTGATTGAGGCCGCGCAGGTTGGCCAGCACCGCGCCCGCCGACAGCATGGCCGTCTTGGGCGAGCCGGTGGAACCCGCCGTGCCCTGCAAGATTGCCGGATTCCCGTCGGCGCCAACCGCGGCGCATGAGCGACCCGTATCTGCCGCTGCGGCAAGGCTTTCGATGACGATGTCGCCGGGCGGATCCAGCGCCTGCAAGCCGTCCAGCTGCGAGCCGTGGCTCAAGACGGTGCGCACGCCGATGCCGCTGAACCGGGCCAGCGTCGAGGCCGCCCATTGCCGGCCTTCGGCGCCGCGCACCGGACCGGGCAGGATCGACACGGCGGCGCCCGCGAGCCAGGCGCCCTGGATGGCGGCGACGAATTCGAGGGTCGGCTCGCCGACCAGCCCCACCGCGGCCGGGCGCCCCCGATCGAGCAGCCATGCGGCGATGCTCTCGGCCAGCCCGTGCACTTCCGGCCAGGGATGGTGGCCCCACGTCGACGTCTCGCGGTCGAAGACAACCAGTTCGCTGGTGCCCGTGCGCATCGCGTCCGTCAGCGCCGCGGCCAGTTCACTCATCGCGGGGTTTGGCGGCGATCGCGGCCTGCAGGTCCGCGACCGTGTCGCAGCTCAGCAGTTCCTCTTCAGACAGCGAGACGCCCAGCCGCTCCTCGATCGCCACCATGCCCACGGCGAAGGCCACCGAATCCAGTCCGACGTCGTCGACCAGCCGGGCATCGGGCGTCACGCGGGCCGCGTCGACGTTCAGCTCGTCGCGCAGGATGCTGAGCAGCTCGGGGCTGACGTGGGCGGGGGAGGCCGAGGAGGTGGGGGAAGAGGAGGTCATGGCGCAGTAGATTAGCAGCCTTAGTTAGGCAAGGCTAGCCTTACTATCGCCCGTGTCACCACCCCTGCGGCAGCGGATGCCCCTCGGCGAAGCCCGCGGTCGACTGCACCCCGATCACCACCCGTTCGTACAGCTGCGCCAAATTCGCGGCGCCGACATAGGTGCAGGTGCTGCGCACGCCGGAGGTGATGTGATCGAGCAGGTCCTCGACCCCGCCGCGGGCCGGATCCAGGCCCATCCGGGACGTCGAAATCCCCTCCTCGAACAGCGCCTTGCGGGCCCGGTCGAACGCCGTGTCCGCCCCGCTGCGCGCAACCACCGCACGCTTGGAGGCCATGCCGTAGCTCTCCTTGTACGGCTGGTCGTCGCGGTCGCGCATCAGGTCGCCGGGCGACTCGTAGGTGCCGGCGAACCACGACCCGATCATCACGTTGGACGCCCCGGCGGCCAGCGCCAGCGCCACGTCCCGCGGGTGCCGGACGCCGCCGTCGGCCCACACGTGCCCACCCAGTTCCCGTGCCGCCGAAGCGCATTCGACAACAGCGGAGAACTGGGGGCGGCCGACACCGGTCATCATCCGGGTGGTGCACATCGCCCCCGGCCCGACGCCGACCTTCACGATGGTCGCCCCGGCGTCCAGCAGGTCACGGGTGCCGTCGGCCGAGACGACGTTGCCGGCCACCAGCGGCACCCCCAGCTGCAGCGCCGCGACCGTCCGGATCGCCTCGATGGTCTTGACCTGGTGCCCGTGCGCCGTGTCGATCACCAGCACGTCGATCCCGGCCTCGACCAGCGACCGCGCCTTGGCTCCGACGTCGCCGTTGATGCCGACGGCCGCGCCCACCCGCAGTCGCCCGCGCGCGTCGACCGCCGGAGTGTACAGCCCCGCGCGAATGGCGCCGGTGCGGGTCAGCACGCCGGCCAGCGTGCCGTCGGCGTTCGTCACCACCGCGACACCGAGGGGTGACTGCTCGAGCAGGTCGAAGACCTTGCGCGGCTCGGTCCCCACCGGGGCGCTGACGAAATCGGTCAAGGCGACGTCGCGCACCCGGGTGAAGCGGTCCACGCCCAGGCACGATGACTCGCTGACCAGGCCTAGTGGACGGCCCTCGAAGGTCACCACCGCGACCCCGTGCGCGCGCTTGTGGATCAGCGCCGTGGCGTCGGACACCGAATCGTCGGGCCCGAGCACCACCGGGGTGTCGAGCACCAGGTCGCGGCTCTTGACGAACTCCACCGTCTGCTGCACCGCGGTGATGGGGAGGTCCTGCGGCAAGATGACGAGGCCCCCGCGGCGCGCCACCGTCTCGGCCATCCGCCGCCCCGCCACCGCGGTCATGTTGGCGACGACGACGGGGATCGTGGTGCCCGAACCGTCCTCGGTGGACAGGTCGACGTCGAAGCGGGACGCGACCTCCGAACGGTTCGGCATCACGAACACGTCGTTGTAGGTCAGGTCGTATGCGGGTCTGTGCCCGTCGAGAAACCTCATCGCAGTCGCCCCACCAAACTCACGCCCCCTTCACGCCAGTGCTGTCCCCGCTACGCGGGCACTTCGGTGCGATCCCCGCTCCACAGCGTGTGGAAACGCTTGGCCGGGTCGTCGTCGATGCGGCCGTAGGTGTGCGCGCCGAAGAAGTCGCGCAGGCCCTGGGTGAGTGCGGCCGGCAGCCGCTCGGTGCGCAGCGCGTCGTAGTAGGACAACGCCGACGAGAACCCGGGGATCGGGATGCCGAGTTCGGTGGCCTTCACCACGACGCGGCGCCAGCTGTCGATCGATTCCTCGATGGCGCTGCGGAAGTACGGCGCGACGATGAGCGTCGGCAGGTCGGGGTTCTCGTCGAACGCCTCTTTGATCCGGTTGAGGAACTTCGCC
>NZ_LZLL01000157.1:0-4449 GCF_001669335.1 Mycobacterium sp. 1245852.3
CGGTGCCCAGGGGATAGGTCAGGTCCGTCATCGCCTGCGGGGCATCGGCGACGACGATGTCGGCTCCTTCGGCGGCCAGGGCCAGCGCATGCGAGCGGCCCTGTCCTCGAGCTCCGCCGGTGATAAAAGCCACGCGTCCGTCCAAAGCACCCATGGCGGTAAAGCTACCAGCGGGTTACGCGCTTGCCGGCGCGCCGGGTGGCGTTATGAAACCGATTGCTGTGGGCGAGGTTTCGGCGCTATGCTGCCCGGCCGCTCGGCGTTCTTTCTCCATCGCGCATCCGCTACAGATGGAGCGTGCGTGCTATATATTTCGATCATTCGAGTCCACGCTCGAGATGATAGAAATATTAATCATCAGGCGGCTGGGGTCCAATGATAAAAATATTGATCATCCGGGCATATCCGCCGTATGATTAAAATATGCATCATCAAGTACCGTTGGTATACGACACCATCGAATTCGGCGAACACGTCCGGCGCGCGCGCCAGGACAGGGGCTTCAACCAGGATGAGCTCGCCAACCGCATCGGAGTCAATCGTATGACCATCTCCCGTCTCGAACGGGGAGAATCTGTCAGCGTCGATATAGCCCTGCGCGCGCTTTCGGAGTGCGGCATGGCGCTGGCGCTAGTGCCGAAGTTTTCCCGAATGACGACAATCGATGGCGCGCAAAGCGCTTGACGTCTGGCTGTACGGCGTCCACGTCGCACGGCTGAGCGAGCCGCGCCGCTTCCGTCTGCGTTTGGAGTTCACCGAGGAAGCGCTCGACAACTTCGGCGAGGGGAGTCGAGTCCTGTCCTTGGCGTTACCCATCTTGCGAAAACCTGTCCAGGACCGGGACGGCAAGTTGCAGGTCTCGGCCTTCATCGAAGGCCTTTTGCCAGAAGGCAACCTGCGTCGCCACATCGCCACCGAGGCTGGTGTGCCAGTCAACGACACGATGACGCTATTGGAACGGTTGGGCGCGGAATGTGCGGGTGCGGTCCAGATTCTCACCGAAGGAGCGAAACCCGGTGCCGGCCGGGTCCGCCGATTGACGAAGCAGGAGGTCGACACTCTGATCGCGGACCTGCCGACCTACCACCTACCCGAGGGCACCACGCCACAGGCATCGCTCGCCGGTATTCAGGACAAAGTGCTCTTGGTAGCTCTTCCCAACGGCGAATGGGGTTGGCCTGAAGCAGGTGCGGCTTCGACGCACATCATCAAACCCGAGCCGCTCGGCGGCGCCGTGAAGCTTCTCATTCAGACGGAAGATTGGGCGCTACGAGTGGCGCGCGGCGCAGGCATCGATGCCGCAGAGCCGCGAATAGAGCGCTTCGGTGGACGCACGGCCATTGTCGTGGTCCGCTATGACCGAGGCCCTGACGGCACTCGGCTGCATCAAGAAGATTTCTGTCAGGCGCTAGGTCTCGATCCCGCGGCCAAATACGAGAGCACCAGCGAAGCAACTCGTTTGGGCTCGAGGCTACGACGCGTGGCACGCGCGGCCGCACCGAGGGCATTGGATCCTGACGGCTTTCGATTGGCGTTGCTGCAGGCAGTCACGTTTAACGTCGTCATTGGCAATAGTGACGCGCACTCAAAAAACTACTCAGTGATGATCGGCCGTGATGGCAGTGTGTCCCTGGCACCGATCTACGACGTCGCGCCGGTCATGTACCTGGATCCCGCATTCAAGGGCACCGGACATGTGATCAACGGGAAGACGGGTATTGACGGCATCGACGTCGATGATCTGACGGCCGAAGCGGTTTCCTGGGGCATGGGACAGCGACGAGCACGTGCGGCCGTACGGTCATGCATGGAGCGGATATACAGCTCAATCGAGCGCATCGCACTTCCCCCGGGAGCCGAGTCGGTCAAGGCGAACCTTGACCAGTTGTGGATCCAACGCTCTTGGGGCACAGCGTCTTTGAAATCCGGGCGCTCCGACTCGGCCTGGAGCGCCAGCAGCCCGTAGAGGTGCCGTGTTTCGGTACGCCCCCTCCGCATCCAGGGCGAGTCCGAGGTCGACAAAGTGTCTGAGGCGCATGGGCGCTTACGCGTGCTGAGACCAACATGTCGCGCGGGGGCCGGCCGTTCAGATGGATCACCGTGACGCTGACACGGCGTCGTCATCGCGCCGCATCGCCGCGGGTAAACGTGGAGCCGATGACGGGAATCGAACCCGCGTATTCAGCTTGGGAAGCTGATGTTCTGCCATTGAACTACATCGGCACTTCTCGCCAAGGAAGGCTAGCACCCGACGGGAGCCGTCGAGGTCAGGACCGCTCATCGACTACGGCGCTGCGGCCGCCGCCGCGCGCTGTCGCACCGAAGCGGAGTTATTCCTTTCACAAATTCACATTCGCATATTTATTATTCCGTTATTGCGCCGTAATGTGCTCGGGGTGGGTCGGCACAGGTTAGCCAGGAAGCGACGTAAACCGTCGGTGGCCCTGGCTGCGGTGCTCGCCCCCGCGGCCGTGTTCTTCGCGGTGTCCTCGGACGTCACCCCAATTGCGCCGCATGTCGAGGCCAAGCCCGTTATCAGCGAACCCGCCCCGTGCTGCGCGCAAATCGTGACCGTGGCGTCCAATCGCCTCCTCACCGGCGTAGGCGATGCCGAGCCCGCCGCGGCGTCGCGGTATCACACCCGGGCCCCGCTGCTGACCGCCGACGTCGCTCCCGAACGCGGCCTGCAGGTCCGGACGATCCTGGTCGCCCGCAGCATCACCGCCGACTTTCCCCAGATCCACGAGATGGGGGGAGTGCGCCCGGATCCGTTGCCGTGGCACCCCCTGGGGCTGGCGCTCGACGTGATGATTCCCGACCCGGAATCGGCGGAGGGTATCGCGCTGGGCAACGCGATCGTCGCCTACGTGCTGCAGAACGCCAACCGCTTCGGCATCCAGGACGCGATCTGGCGCGGCGTCTACTACACGCCCGGCGGAGCGCAGCCGAGCCGGCTCGGCCACTATGACCACGTGCACGTCACGACCACCGGCGGCGGATATCCGACCGGCGGCGAGGTCTATCTCCGCTGAACGCGTCCCCCGGAGGCTAGGCTCGTCGCGTGCTGCTCTCCGATCGCGACCTCAGGGCCGAAATCAGCGCCGGGCGGTTGGGCATCGAACCGCTGGACGACGCCCTGGTGCAGCCGTCGAGCATCGATGTGCGACTTGACTGCATGTTCCGGGTGTTCAACAACACCCGCTACACCCACATCGACCCGGCCAAGCAACAGGACGAGCTGACCACCTTGGTCGAACCCGTCGCCGGCGAGCCGTTCGTCCTGCACCCCGGGGAGTTCGTGCTGGGCTCGACGCTGGAACTCATCACCCTGCCCGACGACCTCGCCGGCCGCCTGGAGGGCAAGTCGTCGCTGGGCCGCCTCGGCCTGCTCACACACTCGACGGCCGGGTTCATCGACCCGGGCTTCAGCGGTCACATCACGCTGGAGCTGTCCAACGTGGCCAACCTGCCGATCACGCTGTGGCCGGGCATGAAGATCGGTCAGCTGTGCATTCTGCGGTTGACCAGTCCCGCCGAACATCCTTACGGCAGTACGCAAGTAGGTTCGAAGTACCAGGGCCAGCGGGGACCCACCCCGTCGCGGTCCTATCAGAACTTCATAAGGACTACATAGGTTCGCAGCGGCCCTCCCGCACCCCTGCTGGGCGATACTTAGTTAGCCATTGGTTTTTCCTCCGCCTGGCCGTGGCTCATCGTGCAATACCTTTGGAGGGGTTTGTATTGGATATCGTGCTCGGGGTGTCGATGGCACCGTCATCGATCCAGATGGTCGTCCTGGAAGGCGAATACGCCGACGGCGCAACCGTAGAAGAGGACGTGTTCGACGTCGCCGACGTCGACGATGCGGCCACCGCGACCGGGCCCGACCAAGTGATCTCGGCCATCTTGGGCACCCGTGAGGGCGCGGCCGACGCCGGCATGGAACTGTCGTCGATCGGCGTGACGTGGACGGATCAACTCGAAGCCGCGGCGCTGCGCGACGCGCTGACCGCCCACCGGATCGACAACGTCATGCTGGTGTCGGTGTTTTTGGCCGCGGCGGCGTTGGCGCAAAACGTGGGCGGGGCAATGGGTTACGAGCGCACCGCCGTGCTGCTGGTGGAACCCGATACCGCGACGCTGGCGGTCGTCGAGACCTCCGACGGCTCCATCCCCGACGTCTATAAGCAACAGATCCACGCCCAGTCCTACGGCGATGCCGCCGAGCAACTCAGCGCGATGGTCGCCGGGATGGAGAAGCTGGAACTGCTGCCCGGCGGCCTGTTGCTGGTCGGCTCGGGTATCGACGTCGGGCCGCTGAAGCCGGTGTTGCAGTCGACGACCTTCCTCGACGTGAGTGTGGCCGAGGAACCGGAGACCGCGCTGGCCCGCGGGGCCGCGCTGGCGTCGGCGAACGCGCCGCTGTTTGCCTCGTCGACCGCCGCGCTG
>NZ_LZLL01000158.1:0-8675 GCF_001669335.1 Mycobacterium sp. 1245852.3
GGCGCCCAGACCGCTCGATCGGCTTTGCGGGAGCTATCTAGGTGTGCCGTCTGCGTCATGCGCCGACGGTACGGACTGAAACGACTGCCAATCCCAGGCATAGCACTGCCAAACGCTGCCAACCGAGTGTTGCGTTTTGTGAGACATTGCCTCAACTGGATTTCGTGGATTCGATAGCCGACAGCCAGCTATAGATCAGGATCGGCTAGTCGACGCGGACGAATTCTGTGAACCGCTCGCCGTTTTCGGACCGCCACGTGACTTGGACTACGACATCGAATCGTTCAGGAAGAACAGCTCTGTCGTGGGGATTCGGGATGGCTCTGGCCGAACCAACGAAGACCCGCCGTTTGCGTAGTAGTTCGACACAAAAATACAGGTAGCACGGCGGTCCCCACGGTAGGGAGAGTCGATCTGCGCGATACCGCGGAACTGTTGGCGCCGTCTCGAAGACTCGGTCGGAGACCGTGACGCTGACCTCGTACGCGGTGCTGACTCCAACGTTGGCAACGTATGCGTATTGGGGGTCGCTGTCGCATCGACCGGCCTGCACCTCGCGCACGACCGACTCGATCGAGTGGGCTGAGTCGAGCCAACTTGCCGTTCCGAACGCTCTTTGTAGGCAGCGACACTGATCTTGAGAAGGGTGACTGCCGCCAACACCAACAACAACACCACCAACAAGGTGAACGGAGGCCACGGAGCGAACGCGACGAAGGTCACCGCTGCAAGAAGCAACGGTATTGACGCGACCGCCTTCCCAGTGCCCACAAGCAGATCGTAAGCCGCTTGCCAACGCCGATGACAGTGTTACCGCCGGATTATTGGCGACCGGCGCTACCTCGACGACAGCGCTGACCATAGCCTCGTCGGTGCATTGAGTCTGCGCTTCATCTACCTCGTTTCATCTACCTCGGTCTCATCGCAGCCATCGCCCACCGCACCGGCCACGCAGACATCCTGGTCGAGCAGATAAAGCCCCCATCATGAGGTCATTGCGCCCACCGCCGCCGGCCACCGCGGAGGCCCGCCGCTGGCTGGCGAGACCAGCATCGGAGCCCTAACCGATGAGACCGAGCGTCTCCTGGATTGCCGTGGACTGGCCCGCGTCCATGTCGCCGGTAACTCCCTGGGTGGTTGGATGGCCATCGAACTGGCGCGTCGCGGTCGCGCCATCAGCGTCTGCGCGCTGTCCCACGGTAAGGGCAACAAGGAACGCCGAATACCTTTCGGCAGAGAGCTTCTCGACGTTTTGGAGCAATATCTGAGTAGCCGCGCCTCGCGCTTCCCCCAGCAACGCAAACGTTCACCTAGCACGGATGTGTTCACCAGCTTCTCGGCGAAGGCTCCACTCTTTCTCGGTGCCGATGGTGAGCGGATCATCCGCGGGACGCTGCAATACCGGATCCTGCGAGCCTTCAAAAAGACCGGCGTCAACAGCGAGCGGCCATCCGGTGCTCTGGTGCACGGGCTGCGCCACACGTTCGCCACCGAACTCGCCAATGCGAACGTGAGTGTCTACGCGTTAATGAAACTACTCGGCCACGAATCGATGATCACCTCACAACGCTACGTCGATGGCGCTGGTGCTGACACCCGCTCCGCCACAGAACTCAACCCGCTCTACGGCCTCATATCTGCTGGAAAACACGAGTCCGAGGAGCCTAATAGCAACGCCACCAACGACTTTCGTGCCAGATAATCTATGTTACGGCGGGCGGCCTGCTGCATATCACCAATCATGTTGCGTGGCACCATATTTCAGACTCAGTGCGAACACCGATAATTCGACCACTTGCGCCGTGCCACTCCCCCAACGGTTTTTCGCGGCGAGGTCAGAGACGGCCCCCCTGTAGTTGTGATTCATCAGATGAATCATTCTGCGCTGCAGAGTATGTGGCCTTATTGCGTTCCGGCCAGCGCTGTGCGTCTCGATTGAGGTGGCGGTTGTCGCAATCTGTGTGGCGTGCCGACCAGATCGGATGCGTACAGCCGCGCGGTCAGGGGCGGCGTTCGGCAGTGAGCACACCCAGCCAGTCGTCGGTGGAACACCACGGTTGTCCGTTTGGGGCGTATCGCTTGGCGAGTTCGGGGACTCGTGCGTGGTCTCGGACGTTGAAGCCAACCATGTCGAGTGCGCGTGTTAGTTGGGTCAGCGATAAGGCAGTACGCCAGGGTTCGCCGCGGCGACGTACCAGGCGCGCAGTGCGGCGTGCACCCACGAGTGGGTGTGTCCCGGTGATGATCTCGGGGTCACCGTAGTCGGTAACGAGAAGACTTCCGCGTGCACAGATGCTGTTGAGATCGGCCAGAGTGCGATCGATCGCGGTTCGCGTGAGGTACACGGATACGCCTATCCATACCACGAGGCACGGTCGGGTCGGGTCGAATCCCGCCTGGTGCAGACGCTCGGGCAGACGATCGGATTCGAAATCACACGAAACCCAGTTAACCCGCGGGTCGACAGCTCGGTGCGCACGTTGCAGGGGTCGTCGCTTTTCCTGTTGGGTGGTGGGTGCGTCGACCTCGAAGATGGTGGGCCCGGCATGGGTGATGGGTGTGCGCAAGCTGGTGGTGTCGAATCCCGCGCCCAGCAGGACGATCTGGTCGATACCCGCCGAGATAGCCTGCCGGAGAACATCATCGGTGTAGCGGACGCGCAAGACGATATAGATATGTAGGCCGGGAAGGTAGCCGTCGAGGGCACGCAACATCGTGCGCGCGATGGCCGGTCTGGCCAACAGCGGTGCGTATCGGCCAGTGAACAGCCTCGAGTCCGGGTCATCGAGCAACCGACGATGAGGCGGTTGCAGCGACTCCGCGGCACGCTGGATCGCACAAGTCTGGGCGGTCAGGCTAGCTGCTCGATCCCGGCGACGGCGAGGCATAGCCTCAACCTATCGCCTGCCGGCCAGAAACCGCGCATGGGCGCCACTCACGCGAAGGCGATGGCGGTGCAAATGGCTGCGACCCACACGATGCTGAGTAGTTGTAGGACGCGGTCTTTCAGAACGATGTCCTCGGGTTCACCGGCCATCCCGCCGTCGACGTCTACGGCATAGCGCAACATCGCGATCGTGATCGGGATCATAGAGATGGCAAACCACGACCCGGAGTGATGGTCGCGCTCAAATGCCCAGAGCCCGTAGAACACTATGGTGGCGGTGGCTGAAGTGGTCCATACAAATCGGAGGTAGGTGTCGGTGTAGTTTTCCAGGGCTTTTCGGATCTTGGCGCCCGTGCGTTCGGCCTCCCGTCCTGCGAATCGTCGTACGCCGCTGTTGCTGACGGTATTGTTTGGATACGGAAGACCTAGGGGAAGAGATGAAGCTTCGAGGCAAGCTGGCGAGCAGGTTGCTTCGTTCTGTACTGGCGGACACTGGGTTGGCTACGCGGACCTCGAATGCTCAAGGATGGAGCGCACCCTGCGCGCACTGAAGAACGCCGCCGAAGAACCACAGGCCCATCGGCCACATATGTAGTACGCATCGGACTGCCGCCCTTCGCCCACCCGTCGTCCACGCTTGTTTCTTTAGATACGAGACAGGCGTTCGGAAACGAGGACTGCACCGGAGAGCTAGCGGGGATCTACATCAGGGTCGTGATACAGAAGGGATGTCCAGCCGGGTCGATGAGAACTCGCCACTTGTCTGGCTGTGGTTGAACGTCGGCCTTCGCGGCTCCGCAAGCTACGATGCGCGCTTCTTCGGCATCGAGGTCTGTGACCGCAAGGTCGAGGTGGAGCTGTTTGGGCACAGTGCTCTCTGGCCACGTAGGGTGCACGTGGCCAGTGACCCGTTCGAATGTCAACAAGACTCCCGCTCCGTGTAGGACGACGAGCTCGTCAGTGGACAGTGCCACTGACAAGTCCAGGACGACTTTGTAGAAGTCCGCGAGCGCGATTGGGTCCTGACAATCAATGGCAATTGCGCCCAGGCGAGCGTTCCCCATCCCCGAGCCCCTTCCTCTTGGTCGAGCTGGAGGTCCGGTCAGCGCTGACGAACCTGCCCCCACCCTCGCTCACACGCTACGTATTGTTTTGGTGGAGTTTCCTCTAGGTAGCGACGTATCGCGTTGGGAGCGCTACTAATTCGATCGATACGGATCGTACAAACCACACCGCCGACAACACATCGTCCCGTGGTCGGAAATTCGCCTCATCCCATGGTCGCAAGACCCGCACCCCAGGAAGCTGGCATATCGCGCTGACTCAGCTGCAGGCGGACGCGCTGGCCACCGCCGGACACTGAACTCGCCGCCGCAGCGCAGTCAAGGACGTGATGGGCACGGCCGAACCCCCAACGAAATGGCGTCTGGTGCGACAGGATGTGATCGGCCCCGTTTCTCTACAAAAGAGGCAGCCTGCTGAACTCAGCATTTTCGCTTCGGCCCGTGCCCTAGGCGGTTGGGTGATGGATACCGTCTCGACGAACGCGTGGTGGCTCGACGAAGCATCGGTTCCGGACATGGACGGTGGCTGGCGGCGAACGTTCGATGTATTAACGCAAATCCCCTGTCGTCATCCGTTCATGCCTTCTGCTGGTTCGGATTTCCAGTCGATTGAAGCCGTAACGTTGGCCCAATCGCTTGCCTGCCAATCGGTTGGAGTGCCTGCGAGGAGGTCGGTGAATCGCTCGCCGGGGCGGGTGTAGTAGTCACTGTGACGACCGAAGATCGTGTGGGCTTCACCGGAAGCGCTGAGCTTTTCTGCGGCGTATTCGCGTACTGCATTCGGCAGGCGGTAGCGGCAAGCGCCGCGACGCTGTTCGACGCCGATGAGAGCGGTGGCAACGAGCTCGGCCAGAGCCCGATCGAAACCGTTGCCAGCGTCATCCCAAGCAACCGTTCGGGCGGCATCAACGGTGAACGCCCCGCGAAACACCGCCAGGCGCCGTAGCAGCAGGTACGCCGACTCCGAACAGAGGCGATGCGACCACGCCACCGCGAGCAGCGCAATGTGCTCCTCCCGGACTCGTTGGTGAGCGCTTCCTAACAGACGGCGAAAACACTCCATGATGCTGTCGTGGACTTCGCGCAGCGGCATAGCTCCTACGCGGGCAGCGGCCAGCTCCATAGCTCCGGGAAGGCCGGCAAGCCGTCGACACAGCTGATCGATGACGTGCTGGTTCTCATCGGTCAGTGGGGAGCCGCCGACTTGGCGAATGCGCGCCGCGAACAGATCGGCCGCATCGGCGGCCGGCAACGGCGCCACCCGCCACACCACCTCCTCAGCTGCGCCGATCGCCTCGGAACTAGTGACCACGACTCTCAGGGCCGACCTAGCGTGGCGCAAGGCAGTTATGAGCTCTTGGCAGCCGCGCAGTACGTGTCCGGCGTGATCGAGCACCGCCACCATTTCTCGATCACCGACCGAGTCGATCAACGCGTCGATCGCTGACTGCTGCGGGCGCACCCTCAGGCCTAGCTGGCAGGCCATGGCGGTCGGGACTAAATCGGGATGGCCAACGATCGCGAGATCGACGAAACCGGTATCGAAAGACGCCTGCTGGCGCACTCGCTCAATAACCTCGCGCGCCACACGGGTCTTGCCGACACCGGGAGCCCCAACAAGGGTCACCAGCCGGCTCGCGGCCACGACAGGTAGTAGCTCACCCACCTCTTGGCGCCCCACCAACATCGCTGGCTGGGCAGCTTCACGCTTTCCGTAATCCATGCTCTAAGGGTGCTACCCGCAGCGCTGCTTAACCTCAGCCAAATGGCGCATCTTCGCCACAGTTTCAGCAAGAGGGCATCGAGGGCTGTGAACACAAGCACGTAGAGCGGCATCCACCAGATCAGCAAGCGGGTCATGACCAGGTAACGGCAAGAGCCGTGGCTTGAGTTCTGGACTGCATCCGTCCAGACCTAACACAGTGGTAGTTCGATTTCGACGTCTTTGAGCCTGGCGCCGACGACGGCGACGGCGACGGCGTGTCAGAATCCGGGCTGTGCCGGATTGGACTTATGCGCCGCTTCGTCGGCCTGCGGCGTTGTTGCTCGGTGAGCGCCGCAGCCAGGTTTGGGCGCTGCGATTGCTGGCGGCATTGATCCGCTACACCGGCGGGCGGCGCTGGATTCCTTTGGTTTTCGATCACCCGGCTGTGCCGGCGCAGTGGGTTGGCCGGTTCGGCGCCTCGGTCCCGCCGCGGATCGCGGTGGAGGCTATCGCGGTTCTTCCCGTGCAGGGCGCCTCGATAATTGAGATCAACCCGGTCGGTGTCGATGACGTCGCGACCGTGCGTCGCGCGGCGGCCGGCCGCCGGTGCCGGGTCACCGCGGTGGCCGACAGCGCCCAAACGTGTGCGGCGATCGCCGGCGGTGTCGACGCCGTCAGCGTTGGCGATCCCGACGGCCCCGTTGTGCGGTTGAGCGGCGTGGATTTGGCGCCGGCGGTGTCAGCGCTCGCCGATGGCTCGACTACGGTGCTGGCCCGGCCTTCGGTGCTGGTTGAGGCCGGGCCGGGCTGGTTTAACCGGGTGATTGAAGCGGCCACCCTCACCTCGCCGGTGCCGTCGTTGCGTTGCAGCCTCGCCGCCGGGCCGCGCCGCTGGCCCGATTGGTTCTGGGCCTCGCTGACCGGGCTGGGGTTGATCGTGGCCGGCTTCGGTGCTGGCGTGATCGCGTTGGGCCCGGTGCTACTGGGCTATGACCGCGCCTACTTGGGTCAAACTGTGGCCGATCTTCATCGGCTCAACCCGCATCTGGTCGGCTTTTTGCAGCATGATCGAATCACGATGGCCGGCAACATGGTCGGCATCGGGATCCTCTATCTCGGCGTGGCTGCGGCGATGCGCCAAGGCCACCGGTGGGCGCGGCGTGTTCTGCTGGTTTCGGGTGCGGTCGTCTTCGGCAGCTACTTCTATTTCCTTGGCACCGGCGGGTTCGTGGAGCCGCTGCACACGGTAGTCGTCATCGTGCTGTTCCCGACGCTGGTGATGGCGGTGTGGCGGCCGCCCAGCGAGGTGCATTGGCCGCCGGTGGTGGAAGGGCCTGAGGCGCAGCGCCGCCGGGCGCTATTCGGGCAGCTGGTGATGGTCGGCGTCGGCGCAGGGCTGACGGTGGCCGGCGTGGTCATCTCCGTCGTCGGATTCACCTCGGTGTTCGTGCCCACCGACCTCGGCTTCATGGGCACCTGCGCTCATCATCTGCAGGCGGCTGACGCGCATCTGCTGCCGTTTATCGCTCATGATCGGGCGGGTTTCGGCGGCGCACTGATCGGGGCGGGGCTGGCTGTCTTGTTGATCAGCATGTGGGGTTGGCGGCGGGGCCAGCGCGCGGTGTGGTGGAGCCTGCTATTGGGATGTGCGTGCGCAACCGCGCCGGTCCTTATCGTCCACTTCGCAATCGGCTACACCGATGTCATCCATCTGCTCCCGGTCTACGTTCTCGTCGCCGCGGCTATCGCGGCGCTCGCCTTGTCGAAGGGTTACCTGACGGCGCGGCTGGACGTCGAATCGACCAATCCGGTTGAGGGCACGGCGGGCAGGCGAAAAGGCGTTGCCGGCTAACTGTAGGAGGACGCCACGTTAGTGACGCCGCTCGTTAGCCGCGATGCTGGTGGCTGGCCGCCTGCTCCCGAATGCGGTCGGTGGTAGTTGAAGTGGATATTCCAGACTTTTAGCGCTTGGGCCCGTTGCCGCTCGAGGTCCAGGTGCGCGCGTAGAGGAACTCCTCGGCCAGGATCCGGTGGTACCTCTCTACTTTGCCGTTGTGGCGCGGCGTGTAGGGCGTAATGAGCTGGTGTCGGGCTCCGTGCAGGACCCGAACGAAGTCCTTGGCTCGATAGCAGGCGCCATTGTCGGTGACGATCCGCTCGATGTGGGCGATGCCATGGGCGGCAAACCTGGATGCGCATGCCCTTGAGATCCCCATTTCGGCGGCGACGTGTGCGATGGGACGATCTGCGCATCGCGCTACGAGGCGTCGGCGTCCTTCGAATGACAAGGGGGCGCTGCGATGTGACACGTTGGGGTCTCCTGTATCTGCGACCGGGCGCGGTTCACGCCGTGGGTTGAGGCTGAAGGCTGAGTTCACGCACTGAGCGGCTGCTGAGCGGGGCGAGCGCTGCGACTACGAAACCGACCCCCGCGTAAAGCGCGATGCTGGTTGGTCCTAACCATGCCGCGGCGGGTCCGACGAGTAGCTGCCCGACGGGGACGCACGTGTACGACAGCAGATCGTTGTACGCCGAGGTTCTTTACGGTGGCCAGTATTGCGTTGGCACGCGGCAGTTGGGCGGGCTCAACCAGCTCGGGCACGATGCCTCGCAGCGCGGGTGAACCCAGCGCCTCCAGTGCACCGTTGACGAACTGCAGACACGCTACCGGTGCAAGTTGGTAATGGCCGGTCAGCAAGACAGCGGCGACGAGGCCTTGGGTCAGGCCTGCTCCCAGATTCGTTGCTACTAAGAGGGCCCACCGCGGCCAGCGATCACCCATTACCCCGCCCACCAGCAACAGACTCAGATGCGCGGTGACCTGAGCGGCCAACACCACACCAAGGTCGCTCATGTGATGCGATGCCTGCAGCACGGCCAGGCTCAGCGCGACAGGTGTCATCGCACTACCGGCCAACGACACCGCCCTACCCAATACGAAGCAGCCGAAGGGTGACTGGATTGCGTTTCGAGGCACCGAGAGTGGCATAGCCAGACAGCATGGCCAGCGGCGCGATAC
>NZ_LZLL01000159.1:0-1439 GCF_001669335.1 Mycobacterium sp. 1245852.3
CCGCCGTGGTGAACGAAGGCTCGGCATGCGGGAAGGACCGTGGCGTAGTTCATCGCGTCCACAACCTTGACGTGGTCGAAGTGCGAGACGTTCGTGAAGTCGGTCCCCGCTGCCGAAATCAACGCGCGCTCGCCCAACTCCGAGCAGGCCGCAGCGATCATGTCGAGGGTGTCGGCAGCGGATTCGACCGCCGCGCTGCCAAACCCGAAGCAAATCGGCGGCGTTCCCGAGGCGATCCACGACAGGACGTCGTCATCGGCCGGCGTGGGCAATTCCAAAGTCAGCGCACCGACGAAGGGGCGCTGGCCGTTCCATTTCGCCCATTCGGCCGCCAGGCCCGGGAAAATCACGTCGTCGTATGCCTGGATTTCCAACGATCCCCGTTCGGCAATTCGCCGCGGTGAACCATATGTTGCCTTCGGTAGGCCGAGCCGGCTGCGCTGCGCATTCTCGACCTTCTTGATCGCGCGCCACCACAGCCAGTCATGCAGCGTCAGCACCAAGCGAGAGGCCGACGCGGGCAAGATCGGCAACGATTGGCCGTTGGGGCGCACCGGGGCATGGTGCAGCGTGGCCAACGGAAGCCCGTGGTGTTCAGCGACATTGGCCGCGATCTCCTGGTAAGTCTGACCGGCGAGCACCAGGTCGGCTCCGTCCGCCAGTGACGTCAGTGTCTCGTTCATCTGCACCCAGGCCCCAGTGCTGACTTTCCACAGCTCGCGTCCCCACTCCGATAGGTCACGCATTCTCCAGAACGTGCTGAACACGGAGGTAAAAAAGTTGCGGAACACGTCCAGCCATACCCGTGTCTCCGCTCCGTAGGGCACCGCGGTAAGCCCGGCCGATTCCGCGAAGTCAACCAGGTCGGGCGGGACCGCGATGCACACGTCGTGCCCTCGGCGCTGCAGCTCACGGCCGACTACAACCGACGGCTCGATATCGCCTCGAGTCCCGTAGCTCGCCAACACAAATCTCATTGCGGATCTCAAACTTTCGGTTGTCGCGCCGCCCGGCGACGTATCGTTCCCGAACCGAGCCAAATGCCGACGACGCGGGTCGACGTACCCACGGCCGGCCACAGCCCCGGTGCCCACATCTCCGGTAGAGCCAGAGCCTAGACATGGCTCCGCGGCGACGGCAGGTTTCGGCGTCCGCCGCCCACATTGCCAACGGGTTCCGTGAGTCAGCGCAACTCGCTGAACTAGCACTGGGTGTCCGGTTATGCTGCGGTCGTCTGGGCCGAGGGCGTGGGCCGCCGCTTGCAATCCGACGATGCGCCAGGGAATCGAACAGTCATGACCGCGATGAAGTTTGTGCTGGCAAATTGGGGAACGCGTGGCGAGGTCGAGCCGTACCTAACGATCGGCCGTGAATTGGTTCGCCGCGGGCATGACGTGAGTATGGCCGTCGCTCCCGAAATGGTCGATTTCGTCGAGTCA
>NZ_LZLL01000160.1:0-3239 GCF_001669335.1 Mycobacterium sp. 1245852.3
GAGTAGTCGACTACCCGTGCACGCCCGCCAATCCGTCGTTAGCGTTCGGGTCGTCGTGCTCCGTGGATGGATCCGAAGGGAGGCTCATGGGGTCAGCGAACTTCGCCGCCGCCCTACGGAACCACCGGCCGCATGCCCGACGAACTGTTAGTGTCCACTGCAGCTACCAACGGCAGACCACGAGCGGGGGCGCCGTGCGCGCAGCACGCGACGACACCGGCGCGTTCCCTAGGAAATGGCGGCGCGCGACGCTTCATCGCTGCTGCGCGGCCATCAGGAACGCTGCGTCAGCCGGATCCGTCAAGTGGAGGCAACGATGATGCTCGTCGATCAACTGGCGCGAGTGGCAGAGCTGACCGACCGGTGGATCGGATGGTCCCGGCTTCCCAAACCGTTAGGGCTCGCGGTCCTCATCGGATTGCGTGAGCAGCTGCGTGCCCACAATCTCTTCGACACCGGCCGCGGACCCGACGACCGGCCCCCACCCGGCGTCGACATCACTTCCTGCCGCGACGCCCGCACGCCGGATGGGACCAACAACGACCTGCAATACCCGCTGATGGGATCGTTGGGCAGCCGGTTCGGTCGAAACGTCCCCACCGAATTGACCTATCCCGAGGGACCCGACCGCATCATGGAGCCCAATCCGCGCGTGATCAGCCGGCGACTGCTGACCCGCGACACGTTCAAACCCGCCACCACGCTGAACTTGTTGGCGGCCGCATGGATCCAGTTCGAGGTCCACGATTGGTTCAGCCACGGCACCGTCAATGCCGATCCCTGGAAGATCCCGATCGAGGGTGCTGACCCGTGGCCCGAGCCAACGATGACGATCAACCGGACACCACCGGACCCCAGCCCTGACGCGTCGGGGCCGCCCACGTTCGTCACGCAGGACACCCACTGGTGGGATGGGTCCCAAATCTACGGCAACACAAAGGGATTCGCGGAGGGTCTGCGCACCGGCGAGCTGGGGCAGGTCAGGATCGACGACGTCGGCCTGCATCCGGAAGAGCTTGAGACCTACCTCGATCCGCACGGGGCGGTCCGGGCCAACTTCTGGGTCGGATTGGCGCTGCTGCACTCGCTGTTCCTGCGCGAGCACAACACCATCTGTCGCGAGCTGCACCAGCACTATCCCGAGATGAGTGACCAGCAGCTGTACGACAAAGCGCGCCTCATCAACGCGGCACTGATGGCCAAGATCCACACGCTGGAGTGGACCCCGGCGATCATCGCCCACCCCACCACCGAGTCGGCCATGCGGGCCAACTGGTTCGGGGTGCTCGGGCAGCACTTCGAGGAGCGCTTCGGTCGCATCACCCCTAACGAGGTGCTACAGGGCATCCCCGGATCGCCCACCAACCACGACGGCGTGCCGTACTCGCTGACCGAGGAATTCGTCGCCGTCTACCGCATGCATCCGCTGATCCCCGACGACTACACGGTGCGCTCGCTGCGGGACGACGACGAGCTGGCGCGCTACCAACTGCCCGACTTGTCGGTGCCCAACGTTCGAGAGCGCCTGGCGCAGTGGCCGGCCGACGACCTCTTCTACTCGATGGGGGTGGCTCACCCGGGCGACATCACGTTGCACAACTTCCCGATCCATCTGCAGGACTTCCACCGGGTCAATGACATTCCGATCGACCTGGCCGCCGCGGACATCCTGCGGATCCGCGAGCGTGGGGTGCCGCGCTACAACGCCTTTCGACGAATGCTGCGACTCAAGCCTGCCGCCAGCTTCGAGGAGCTCACCGACAACCCGGAGTGGGCCGAGGAGCTTCGCGAGATCTACGGCGACGTCGAACGCGTTGACCTCATGATCGGCCTGTACGCCGAACCCAAGCCGGCCGGTTTCGGGTTCAGCGACACAGCCTTCCGGATTTTCATCCTGATGGCCTCGCGCCGGCTACGCAGCGACCGCTTTTTCACCACCGATTACACCCCGGCGACGTACACCGAGGCCGGCATGGCGTGGGTACGGACCAACTCGTTGCGCACCATACTGATCCGGCACTTCCCCGCCCTGGAGCCCACCCTGCGCTCGGTCGACAATCCGTTCGCCCCCTGGCCAACCACGCAAGCGCGGCCGTCGACGCGGATCTCCCCGCCACCCACCACCGGGCGCCGCTATCCGCCGCCGCCCGGCGCGCAGCCCACCTACGTCCCCTACAGCGACGCCCTCGAACGGCCGGGCGCCGAGGAGGATCGTGAGATCGACGCAATCGTCAAGTCCTTGCACGGCAACAACGAGTGGGCGTACAAGAAGTTTCATCACGGCCTACGCGACGCCCACGCCAAGACGCTGGCCGTGCTGCGCGGTGAGCTCACGGTCTACCCGGACCTGCCTCCCGAGTTGGCCCAGGGCCTATTCGCCGAGCCACGCAACTACCCGGTGATCACCCGGCTGTCCACCACCTCCGGGGTGATCCGAAGTGACCAGATCCGCGGGGTGCACGGCCTCGCGGTCAAGGTGCTCCTTGACGAACCCGGCGAGCGCATCCTGGCCGACGATGACGCCGCCACACAGGACTTTCTGCTGGTGACCCACCGGGAATTCCCCTTCGCCGATGTACGGGCATACCTGCGCGTCGGCATGCCGCTGGCGTGGGTGTTGGCTCGACTGTCCGATCCCGCGCTGTCGGCTGTGGGTGCGCTGCTAACGGGCGCCAAATCGGTGCTGGCCCAGGTGGGGGTGTCGCTGCCCAACGCCGTGGAGATCTTCATCGAACCCAACACCCACATCCTCGGGCAGAACTTTTATTCGTCGGCTCCCATCCGATGGGGTGATCATGTCGCCAAATTCGAGATCGTGCCGCTGTCGGAATCGGTGACGACGCTGGCAGGCCAGCCCCTGCCGGCGGATGCGGGCTACGACGCCTACCGCAATCAGGTGTTCGACTTCTTCGCCACGAACAGCGCCGAATTTGAGCTGCGGGCCCAACTGTGCACCGACCTGACCAGGATGCCCATCGAGGACGCCACCGTACCGTGGCCCGAAGAACTCAGCCCACACATCGGGGTCGCCAAACTCAGCTACCCGCAACAGAACCCGGACTCCCCCGACCGGCGACGGTTCGGCGACGACGTGCTGTCCTACAACTCGTGGCGCGGCCTGGCCGCGCATCGACCGCTGGGCCCCATCAACCGCCTCAAACTCAAGGTCTACGAAGCATCCAGCACCTTCCGCCATGAGAAGAACGAGGTCCCCCTCCTTGAGCCAACTGTCGCCGACC
>NZ_LZLL01000161.1:0-22355 GCF_001669335.1 Mycobacterium sp. 1245852.3
ACCGCTGCAGGCATGCCTTGCCCGAACAGCCAGCGACCATCACGAAACCCATAGCGGCCCAACACTGTTTGCGGATTGGCGATGACGATCGCGCCGCCATCGGCGCCGACGTCGACCAACTCGACGTCCTTGTGTGCCAACGCCTGGGCCATCCACAAGGCGGTGGGCCCGTCATCAAAGTGAATCCGCATCCGCTGACCGACACGCTCGGTAGGCGTGAACGCCAACACCGCCGCAACGTGACGCGTACGGGTCTCGGGATCCTCACGCACAGCGCACAGATGCAGCCGGGCCGCAGACACGATCGAAGCGAAGTCCTGCGACTGCGGCCGCGGCCGCCGCGGGGGTACACACCTGGTGGCGGTCATGCTGAGACCCCCAGCGTGGTGAGCTCACCTGAAACCGCATCCTGGCCGGCGATCTCACCCAACCTGGCCATAGCCATAGCCCACTGGGTCTTCTTGCGGCGCTCAGGCACCCAGACGCCGGCATACAGCCCGCCCTCGGCTTCAGATGACACTGCGTCGGCCGCGCATTCCTGCCGCACCGGGCAGCGCCGACACATCTGCTCGAGGTGGACCCGCACATCCTGCTTGGGCCGATGCTCAGGAGTCCACAACTCCGGGGCATCCGAGGTCTCCAGATAACACACGGCTTGCTTGCGCCACTGCTGCTCACGAAGCGTCATGATCACGACACACGCCCCACTAGCGTTGCCTGCTGGTAATTTCAGCGATGAACCGCACCGCCATGCCCGCTACTCGCGCGGACGCGGGCCGGGCGGGGTCTTCGAAACGAATCGCTGACCACAGCGCGTCGTATTCGCGTCGCAGGAAGCCAAATCCCTCGTGACTCGACGACAAGGCGCGCCTGGGGCCCACCGCCGCGCGCACGGCGCGCTGCTCGGCCATCGCGGCACGGCACCGGTCTCCGGCGGGTCCAACAGGGTTGTAGAGGTCGGCGATGAAACGGACGGCCATCGCGCCGACCTGCGTAGCCTCCAGGCGGGCATGATCAATTCTGTTGGCGCGCACGTCCTCCCAGAGCTCGTCAACCTCCTCGCCCAGCAGCATGGCGCCCTCTTCGACTGACCCCCAGATGCGCGGATAGGCGGTCAGGCTTCGGGTCAACTCCGCCCAAATCGCCAACTCCGCACACTGGTAGGGGCCTGCCGGGGCCGCCAACAACTCGGCGGGTGTCGAGAGGTCTTCGAGGGTGCTCGCCTCAACGAGCAGCGCCGGGGTGCTCATATCAGCACCGCCTGCCGGTCCAGGCCCAGGTGCCGGACGCACTCATCGCACGCCTCGTCGCCAGGCACGCACGGCCCGCTGCACAGCAGGCAGGCGCTGGTGCAACTACGGCAGGCCCACTGGCCTTCCACCCGGACCGGCTCGAGCGGCTCCCTGCCGCACAGCGGGCAGTCGGCGAAGACCGCGGACGGGTGCCCAGCGCGGCCGCGGGGGGCGGTTACGGCCGCGGCAGCCGCGACCAGAGGTGCGTCGGTGCACGTCAGCACCGTCGAACGGGCATTGAGAGCAGAAAGGCTTGATTCCGCTGATGGGTAGCCTCTACCCTGAGATTGACTCACCAAAGTCATCTCCTCCTTCAGGGGGGAAGACCCTTGGGCGCGAAGCTGGTACCTTCGTCGTCCAAATCCCAGAGTTGGCCCCCTTCGGGGGGCTTCTCTGTTTCTAGGACAGGGTCATCGCTATTGACATGTGCGAAAAGCGCCGCGCCAGCAGCGGGGCGCAGCTAGCTCAGCAGCCGTACCACCACCTTCGAAAAGCCCTGTGGCCCAAGCAACATCACAGCACCCGGCCTTTCCCCGACCCCGCTGTCGGCGAGGACCTGGCGCACAAGCCGGCGTTGGCGGGTGCTAAGCCGGACAAGGTGGTTGGCCAATGCCGCGGCCTCGGTGCCGTCCGGCGCCATATCCCCGGGGTAGACGACTAACCGCGGCTCGCCGTCCGGGGCCGGAATCTCGGCAACGAACCCGAATCGAGCAACATCTTCGCCGCAGGCGTGCAGCTGCCACCCCTGACGCCGCAACCCCAGGGCCCACCAGTACGCGGTCCGCACCCCGGGGTCGGGTTGGCACACTCGCCCGGGGATCGGCGCCATGCACTTACGGATCGGCGCCGGCGCGCTCATCAAGCCGAGCGCGCGCAGCAGGTCCAGGAGCTCGTCGAGCTGCTCACTCCAGCCGAGGGCACCCAGGCGCCACACCGCTTCGGCGAGCAGGGTGGGCACGTCATCGGGCAGCGCAGGGTTGTGGTCGTTGCTGCGCACCGCCTCGACGATGCGATCCGAGGCCAGACGCACGCTCACGCGCGCCGTCAGGTGGTTGGCATCGAAGTGCACGCCGAGCAGCAGATCGCCGCGGCGGCGCAGTGCAGTGGTCCACCAGTACACCGGACGCACGACCTGGGCGGGCTGCTTGATCCGCGAGGTGGGAATGGGGGCGAAGCATGGCTCGAACCCCGCGAGTGAGGGCATCTGAGGTGTCGGGCGATGCCCAAGTGCGTGAGGCAGTTTCACAAAATCCCCCTCAGGTGTGCAGTACTGAACACACCATAGCTTAAACTATGACGCAAAAGAAAGACGCAGCCATTGACGAAATCGAGGAATTCTCGGTGAACCTGTCTAGTTATGACGCGCCAGGCCGTAGACCTCGTATGACGCGTCGTGTGTTGCGCGGCTTCGACGCCGCGAGCTTCGCGCAGGTGCGCCGCGACAACGGCATCAGCGTCAGCGACCTCGCCCGCCTTGCCGACGTGTCGTCGGTAACGATCTTCAACTGGGAAGCAGGCAGGGGCACACCGCAGGTCGACTTGCTGGCCCGCGTCATGCGCATCCTGGACGCCTCGATCGAACAAGTCGTCGCGATCCCTCCGGACCAGCGCTACCCAGGAGACTGGCGCGTCCTCAAAGGGCTGACTCAGCCCGAGCTGGCCGCGGCCGTCAAAATCCCCACCAGCACGCTGAGAGACATTGAGCGCGGCGACCGCGCTCTCAACGACACCAACGCCGACAAGCTCGCAACCCACCTGGGCATAAGTGTCGAGGAGTACCGGGCGGCCTACCAGCGCGTGCGTCAGCGCCCGCCCGGCGCCCCGGTATAACGACGCCGGCATCGCCAGCAAATCCCTGCCGCCGACATAGCGTCCATCGGTACGCGCCGCGCAGCTGCGCTGCGCGCGGGGCGGGGCCGGCGCGCAACCAGCAGCCACAGCCACAACGGGCCTGCTGGCGAGCCTTTCCATTCCCATCGGTCCTCCGTACGCCTTATGCCTTCGCCCCGGCACCGAGGCTGGGTACAGAAAAATTCCAACAGGTCAAAAGCGGAAAGTCACGAAAGTGGGCAAAGGAAAAAACGACAACTCGCCAATAACGATTCGATAACAATCGCCGCGGGCGGAGCAGGGCCCGCGAATGGGACCTGCCGGTGAGCAGCGGGCATAGGGCGGTAGCGGCGAGAATTGCCCAGTGCGCGGGGGCGGTGAGCCGCGATGTACGGGTGCTGTGTTTTGGTGCGCTGTTTTCTGGGGTGTTTGCGGGTGGCTCTGAGACGCTCATAGGGGCGGGTCTCCTGGTCTTGGCTGGTTGGTGCGGGTGTAGACGCTACCGACTAAAACACAGCGGCGCAATGGTTGAAACCATTGCGCTAGGTTTATTGCAGTGGTCTCGTCCAAAGCACGCATGGCACCACGGCAGCGCCCGGGGCTTCACCCCTTGGCTTGAACAGGCCCCGGCCCCTAACGCACCACTACTCGACATCGGTGACATAGCGACACAATGCGTGATCGGGCGGTCGTTCCGCGACGTCTTGCAGACCCGTTTAGTCGCGTACCAAGTCGCATTTCGTCCCGCCACACCGCGCGACTCGACGCGACTCGGCTACCGCGCCGCGCGGTCCCGTTCAGGCAGCGCCGAGGACGTCCGAGAGCGCAAGGGGCCCGTCGAGCTTGTTTCGACCGGCGAGGGTGTCATAGACAGCACCGGGATCGCCTAGGGTCACCGCACCGAGGTCGACACCCTCGACTGACCGCGGATCAACGCGCACCCACCGCCACGGTTGGGCTACTACCACAGCGTCATTCAGAAAGCCGGTGTAGTAGCCGTCGAGAATCGTTTCGCCTGGTAGCAACACCAGATGTAGAGAGCCAAAGAAGTAGCGGTCGTTATGATTACGGAAATGACCCATCAGGTGTCGACCGAACAGTCGCGCCGTGACATCGCTTTCGTGCCCAGCCGGATGGCCTTCAAAGCGGGGCGACGGCGGGTAGTTGCGGGACACGATTCGCGCGCCCCGCACGGTAACCGTCGACAAATCGACGTGTCGGTAACCGCCGGTGATGAGGTATCCCGTCGCCCACACCCCTGCCAACAGCCCAGGCTCTAGGCCAGGCCCGATCCCGGCCAGCACATCGTCATCCACCGCAACAGACGGCTCGCGAGGCTGCTCATGGCCGAACAGCTCTTTGGCCGTCCAGCCCGAAAACATCCGCTCGAGCACCATACAGTGATGCCCCTGGGGAAGGGTCCGCACATGGCCTCCAACCCAGCGGTAATACTGCGACTTTGTGGGCGGAACGGCATTACGCGGCAGGTCTAAACTCTGCGCCGCCCGCTTATATTCAGCGATGAATTCCGAGTAAGCGTGCATGTGACGTTCGTCGAGAAGCGCCTTCAACAAATTCGCCACACAGCCAGCCTAGAAGCCAAAAGCGACTCCATGCGACTTCACCACGCGACTCGACGCGACTCCGAAAGACGAGAAGAGGCCCGGAAGAGACATCGCGCTCCGCAAAACTGGGCGCCGAGTGACCCTACGATGAAAGCGATGACCGCCACCTCGCTCTTCAAAGACCACGCCAGCGCCTACGCCGCCTGGTCAGTGAAGAATCCGGTCAACACCCACTACGACCGGCCCACCATCCTTGAACTCGCCGGCGACTTGAGCGGAAAACACGTTCTCGAACTCGGATGCGCCGCCGGCGGCCTGACCACCCACCTGGTGCAACGAGCCGCCGAGGTGCTCTCCGTGGACGCCGAGCCACAAATGATCGAGCTCGCCCGTCAACGGGTGGGCACTGCGGCGCAGTTCAAACTCGTCGACCTCGACCAGCCCACCGACATCGCCCCACCCGCCAGCGTGGACGTCGTCGTGGCCTCGCTCGTCCTGCACTACATCCAAGACTGGGCCCCGCTGATGCGAGAGCTTTACCGCTGCCTCAAGCCCGGCGGAACGCTGGTCTTCTCCATGCACCACCCCATCACCGCGTGGCTGTTGTCGGATCGCACGGACTACCACCGCACGCAGCTGGTCAGCGAGCAGTGGGACTGGGGTGGCCTCGAGGTCACAGCTCAGTCATACCGCCGGCCGCTATCGAGCATCTTCGGTGAACTCAGAAGCGCGGGCTTCAGCATCGACACCGTCGAAGAACCACTGATCCAACCCACTCCTGACATCGACGCTGAGCTGCTTCACGCACTGACCACCCAACCGTTCTTCCTCTACATACGCGCCCAACGCGACTAACTACCCGCCCATGAATTCTGCTGTGCCGTAGAGGTTTGCGGCATCGGAAACGCGAGACGACCTGGCGGCCGCGGAAAATGCCGACGCCGACGCAATAGGGCTGATCGAACTCGACATCGAACAAGCCCAACACCTCGCCGCGGCCACTCCCGTCTTCATATCGACGGTGCTCGTCACCCACCTCACCGACGCCTCGCGCATCTGCGAAGTGGCCAACCTCCTCGGCGTCGACACCATCCAAGCCCACGGCGCCTGACCCCGCCGCCGCACGTGAACTATGGCGCCACCGCGCCAACCGCCGCATCATCCGCACCGTGCACATCACCGGCCCACACAGCCTCGACGAAGCCGACCAAGCAGCCACCACCGCCCATGCGCTACTGCTGGATAGCCGCACCGAAACACGCTTGGGCGGCACCGGATTAACACACGACTGGACCCCCAGCCGCCGCATCGTCGAAGCCTCCACCCCCTCCCAGTTATCCTCGCCGGCGGCCTGGCCGCCGACAACGTCGGCCACGCCATCCACGCCGTCCGCCCGTACGGCGTGGACGCCAACAGCCGCCTCAAATCCGCGACCGGCCGCAAGGACCCCACCGCCTGCACCGCCTTCGTCACCGCCGCCATCTCCAGCCCCATCAGCTAAACGCCGCCGCGTCGCGCTACGGCGCTATCGTCGCCGGTATGAACCGCGTGGCCAGCAGAAACGCCCAGGCCGTGACGACCACGATCCCAGCGATCGACCTCGCCCCCGCCGTCCGCCTGCCACCCGAAATAGTGACCGCAACAGTCGCGGTGCTCGCGAACCGAGGCGGCGGAAAGTCCGCCGTCACACACCGACTCGTCGAACTGATGCACACAGCCGGACTGCCAGTGGTCGTGCTCGACGTCAAAGGCGACTGGTGGGGCATCCGCTCCAGCGCCGACGGCAAGGGCGCAGGCCTGCCCTTCGTGATCTTCGGCGGCGACCACCACGACGTCCCCCTCGAACCGTCCGCCGGCTATCTCCTCGCAGACCTCATCGTCGACGACCGGCTCCCCGCGGTGCTGGACCTGTCACACATGAGCAAGACCCAGGCACGCACGTTTGCCACCGCATTCGCCGAACGGCTCTACCACCGCAACCGCGACCCGCTCCACGTGGTGATCGAAGAGGCCGACGTCCTCATCCCCCAGCGCGCCTCCGCGGACACCGCACGTCTCCTGGGAGCGATGGAGGACCTCGCCAAACGCGGCCGCCACCGCGGCCTGGGCATGACCGTAGTCAGCCAGCGACCCCAGGAAACCGCGAAATCCGTCTTGGAACTGATGGAAACGGTGATCTTGCTCCGAATGACCGGGCCCCGCTCGATCAAGGCGGTTCAAGACTGGATCAGTGTCAACGCCGACCATGATGACACCACCGCCCGCGAGGTCATCACATCGCTGCCGTCGCTACCCACAGGCCAAGGTTGGGTGTGGAGCCCCGGATTTCTCCGAATCCTAGAACGCACAACGTTTCCCATGTTCAGCACCTTCGATTCGCACGCCACACCCAAGCCAGGTCAGACACGGGTGATCCCGAAAAAGCGAGCTGACATCGATCTGGAAAAGCTCGGCGCAGAAATCGCCGCCACACGAGAGCGCGTACGCCACAACGACCCTCACGTGTTACACACCGAAATACAGTCCCTGCGCAGCCAACTCGCCGCGGCCACTGCGCGCGCAGAGCATGCGACTCGGCAGGCGTCCGTCTCCGCTCAGCTCCTCGAGGACCGCGCGAATGAAATCGCAGCACTACGCGCACAACTTGCCGACCTTCAGACACGACGTCACGAAGATCCCGATGTCGTCAAGTCCCTGCGCTCAGCGGCCGATCTGATCAACTCGGCGCTGCATGCCCTTACCACCGCGCCGGCATCGCCTATCGCAACAGGGCAAGAGACCCCACCTCCGGCAGCACCCGCCAAACCCCGACACCAGACCGAACCTCAACCCACCCACGCGGTGACCACACAGACCAACGGTGAAAACTCTTCAGCCACCGACCTTTCCCAGGCATCCGAACTAGATCCCGACGCACCGCTGCGCTTTCGATCCGGAGCGCAACGCATGATCACGGCGCTGGCCCGAATGGCCCCGCTGCGACTCACCAAAGCCCAGTGGGCCACCGTCGCCCGAATGAAGCACACCGGAGGCACCTGGTCTACCTACCTCGGCCAACTGCGCCGCGCCGGACTCATCGACGAAAACGCCACCGGATTCACCTTGACCGAGACCGGCTGGAAATACCTTGGCCACCGTCCTGAACCGATGGCCGCCCAAGAACTCCAGCAGCATTACCTCGGCATCCTGCGCGCCGGCGCGGCACGCATGCTGCAAGCAGCCATCGACACCTACCCCAACGGGCTGACGAAAAACCAGATCGCCGACGCGACCGGCGTCAGCGTCACCGGCGGCACCTTCTCGACCTACCTCGGCCAGCTGCGTCGCAACGGCCTCATCGAACAACGCGATGACCTCGTCATCGCCACCGAGGTGCTCATGCACGGAGCAACGCGCCACAGTGCGGGCTTTCGATAACTCCTACGTGTCTCCTCGCCAGGCCGGATCTAGCAGTCAGCCCCTTGGCGGTGAGCTTCGATACGGTTTGCGGCCACTTGCTCGCCGCTGAAGCCGAGAACAAGGAGCACAGCATCGAGGTAGGGGAACGACAGTGAGGCGTCGGCCACTTCCCGCAGAACCGGTTTCGCGTTGAACGCGATGCCCAGCCCCGCGGCGGTGAGCATGTCGAGATCATTTGCGCCGTCACCCACCGCTACCGTCTGCGGCATGGGTACGCCGGACGCGGCGGCGAACTCGCGGAGTGCGGCCGCCTTGGCGGGCCGGTCGATGATGCTGCCAGTGACTCGGCCAGTGAGCCGCCCGTCAACGATCTCGAGGTCATTCGCCAGGAGGTAGTCGAGTCGTAGGTCGCCAACGAGTCGCTCGATGACTTGCCTGAAACCGCCTGTGACGACGCCGCAGTAATAGCCGTGCCGCTGCAGCGTGCGGATGGTAGTTCCTGCGCCAGGGGTGAATTGGATGCTGCTGGCCACCTCATCGATCACCGACTCGTCGAGTCCCGCGAGCAGAGCAACACGCTGCTCGAGCGACTCAACGAAGTCGATCTCGCCGCGCATCGCTGCAGCGGTGATTTCGCGGACTTCGGCTTCGACACCCGCATGCGCTGCCAGCATGTCGATGGTCTCGCCCTGCACCAAGGTCGAGTCGACATCGAACATGACTAGTCTTCTGGCTGCCCCGGCCACGCCGGTGGGGGTGATCACGACGTCGACAGCTTCGGTGGCCGCGGCTTCGCTCAGCGCGGCACGAAGGTCGTCGTCGACGACATTGGAGGGGGCGTCCTCGACGAGGAGATTGAAGCAGCTAAGCGGATCGTGCGCGGTCTGACGAATCGAATGGATGGCGGCGCCGCGCGAAGCCAGGGACTGGGTGATCGCCTGCAGTGCTCGCTCCGGGACCGGCCTGCCAAGGACGAAGACGGTATGTGTTGCGCGAGTCTGGCCGCCGCATCCAACCTTCACTCTCACGTCAACGGTTCCAATCGCTTTGCTCGTTGTGGGCCCCCGGGGCGCGCTCTATGGTTTGCGACAACAAAGCTACGGCACAGGACCGACACCACCGCCAAAAGCGCTTCCACACAGGATCTAGCGTGTGGCCCGGGCTGCAACAGGTTCAGGCCTACGACTACGACGCTGCGCCGCTGGACGCAAACGTGTTGTCTTCCCAGTTACGGGATCAGTCGTCGGACCGCCGTTGGTGCTCGACGAGGTAATCATCCTTCGTGTAGCCACGACCCTGGGCGCGGCGACGTTCTGCTTCTTCAAAGGCGCGCTGGGTTTCTGCGTGTCCGAAGTGGCCGCGCAGGTACAGGAACAGTTCACGATCCAGGGCATACATTCCGGGTATTGGACTAGTGAGGTGCTGTTTGAGCAACTCATGGGGGGGTTGGGCATCGCCTTGGCCGGCGTCGAGCCGGCGCAGTGCCTCTTCAGTGATTGCGTCGGCGGCCGCTTGTTCACTATCTGCGGTGACATGCCAAGGCAGGCCGGGATACTGGGCACGCCACTGGCCAGAGCCGACCTGGGTGATCACTGGACGAAAGTGGGTGGCGTACCTCTCATAGAGGGCCTCAAGTTCGGCATCGCCGCTAGAAGATGACGTCATCGTGCAGTGCTCCTCAACTTGGAAAGTCGGGCCAGTGGCCGGTGAGATCCGCTGGGCTAAGCCAGTGGTAGATCATGCCGCCGGGCAGGAATTCCGAGCATGCGAAACCACCCAGCATTGGGCTGCAGATCACGCGGCCTTCAGGGAGCGGTTCAAGGTTGTGGCCGGCGGGAAGAGTGGTGGCGTCGAGAGGCGAACTATAGCGTTGCGCGGCCTGCTGATCCTGGGTGGTGTAGGTGGCAGCGTGTTCGACAAAGCGTCGCGAATAGCTCTCAAAGTCAGCGACTTTCGCGTTCAGTGGCTTCTCGGCTTTGGCCAAGCCGGCGGCGATGCCAACCGCGGTGGGATAGCCCATCGGGCCGTGGGTGGCGGCGATGCGTTGGACCTCGAGGGTCGCTTGTGGAGAGATCTGCGCCGCGCGCGCCGCCAGCTCGCCGTAGGCATCGGCAACCCGCAAGAGATAGGCCGTATCGACATTGAGTTCTGCCACCAGCGCTCCTTCCCTCTGCCACGATTGTCCCTGCTTTGAGCGACATGAACCAGATTCCGAGCCGCGTCGAGCCAGGCTCAGGAACGAATCGGCGACCCGACAACGACATACACGGCGTACGCGTCGTGAGCGGGAGTATGGGTCACTGAGCGACCGAGAATTCTTCAAAGATTTCGTCGTCTACCTTTTCGCCACCGAACCGCACTATCTCATCGATGCGCGGGCAGGCGGGGTGGTCGAGCACTCGTTGGATGTGTCGGGCGGCGCCGACGCCGCTGAAATAAATTTTCATCGTCGCCTCTGGTTCGGTTGAGCTCGGATCCCGGGGGCGTGAAAGCGCGGCGCTGTTCCCCGCAGCGGTCAGTCATTTCGGCAGCCGTTCCGCTGTTCGAAGGGGTGTCGGCCAGTAACCGATGATGCCTGCGCCGAATTCGAGATCGGTTTGTGGGAAGTCATCGCCGATGGCTAGGAGTGGTTCGTGCGCGAGTTGGGCGGCGGCATAGCTCATGCAGTCGCCGAAGTTGAGGGCGGCGGGGTGGTTGCCGCGACCGTATTGGAGGTATGCGCGTTGTGCTGCGTAAGCGTGGTCGGTGGTGAATTCAGCTACGCTGAGGTTGATTTCGCTTCGGAGGCGGTCGAACACGGTTCGCGCGACTGGGCCTTGTCGGGCGGTTAGAACGATGAGTGTTTCGCTGAGCGTGGGCGCGCCGATGACGGGATGGCGGGTGCCGGCAAGGGCGGCGGCGACCTGTTCGGCGGCGGGCTCGTTTTGGATCAGCGCGATGAGTGCTGAGGTGTCGACGATCAACGGTCAGACTCCCGTCTCGGGGTCATAGCCGAGGATCTGCTCGCGTTCCTGCTTGGTGATCGGTGTGTGGTCGGGTAACAGGGGCCAGATTTCGGTGCGCATGACGTCGAGCAGGTGGGTGACGCGGTCGCCTGCTTGGGCTTCGAGGAGGGCGAGCTGGGCTCGGAGGGCGTCGCGGATGGCCTGTGTCTTGTTGCGGTGGCCCATCCGGGCGGCGAGTTCTTCGGCGAGCAGGTCGACCTCGGGGTCTTTGATGTTCAGCGCCATAGGTAGATGGTACCACAACGATGCTACTAGGTACCATGCCTACGAGTGAGGGCTCCTTCCTGCGGAGCCGCGGTAGCGGCATTTCGCGTCGACGACTATCGCGCTCAGGATGTTCGACGCAACCGCAGAACATCGTGCACGACGCAGCCGACGCGTTCAGCGGCTTCCGCGGCCGACAGTGTCGGATTGAGCAGGATCTGCAACTCCTCAGCAGTGAATGTTGGCTCAGCGTCCCACGGCGCCTCGTCCCACCCGGTTTCGCTAAAGCCGGAAAATAGCTCATCGCGCACGGCAAATCCTCACGAATGTTGGTGTAGTGGGCAATGTTTAGGCGGCGGGCATAGAAAGAAGGCCATCGCCAAGCACGCGGGGGCTTCATCGCCCAGGGCTTGCGCCGATCTTACGGGCCGGGCCCTCGCGCCGCAGCCTTAACCAGATAGGCGGCCAGAGAACTGAGAAGCTCGCGGGGCCTCCCCTACCGGCTCGCCTCCCGTCATCACGAGGCGGAGACGATCCTCCACCGGATCAGAAATTCGATCCAGCCACGCGTATGTGGCTGCGGCCGGCCAAGTTCCACCCAGGCCGTATGAGGTTCGTCCAAGACCCAGCGAAACACCAGGCCCTTTTCGCCATCATCGAGTAGCGGCGCACCGCAGTCGGCGAGGTAGCGGTGGCCCGCTGCTGCAAGGGCAGCCGTGAAGGCCGACCATTCACGGTCGTCTTCCCACCACAGCGGCGTGAGCGTGCCAGATTCCTCCAGTTCAGCAAGTGCCGCATCTTCGCTGTGGGTGTCGGCGGCATACACGAAACGGGGCCACATCGGGTGCGGCTGTTGCGGCTTGCCGAGCCTTTCCCACAATGCATGCGCTTTGTCCCATTGCCACGGTTGCGCCCAGAATTCCCATGGATCCTCTGGCCAGCCGTGGGACTGGGTGGCAGCCAGAACACAGGCGAACCCGAACACGGTGCGGCTGAAATCGCTCCACTGCCCACCGGTTTCATGCTCGCGCATGCCGTGCACCGGCGGATCAGTCGCTCCCGAACGCGGTGATGACACCGCCCCCTTCAAAGGAGTATTGCTCAGCGAGCACACGCTCGGCATCCGTGAAGGCGCGGATCGCCGCGGGCTGGCCAGGAACTCGAACCAGCATCGTCAGGTCCAGGATTCGCACGGGCGGGAGTTTCGGTGACTGCCGACTACTTCCCACAGGCTCAGACATCCACTCATTATTAGCCACAGCACCGACATCACCGACGCAACGACAACGCGAAACATCCGCCAGTGCCAATCGACGAAGCGTCCACCGTGTCGCTGGTCCGCGTTACGGTCAGCAACATGCACGTCACCGCGACCACAACCAGACGGCGCTGCCTTAGCCGGTGGGCGGTGGTTGCGGTTGCGGCCATCACCGCCGGGTGCGCCCACCTCGGTGTCAGCCAGGCCAACCCAGCGGCGTCGCCGCCGGCTACCGGTTCTCTGGCCGGCCTGCTCGCACAGGTGCGAATCGTCGACCAGATCAACCAAGTTCCCGGGTATGACCGCGGATGCGGTAAAGGGCATGGTTGTGTGTTTGGCCCCGCGTGGAATGACCCCCTAGATCACAGCGGATGCGACACGCGAAACCGGCTGCTACACACAGCGTTACAAGACATCGAGTACAAGCCGGGAACCCGGGACTGCAAGGTCATCTCTGGACGGCTGGTGCCAGACCCCTACACCGGGCAAGCCGTCGACCTCAAACATGTTGCCATCGACCACATCGTATCTATAATTTCGACGCGAAATGCGGCGATATCCCTGGCGGCTCCGCCTGCGTCGCGTTCACTCTCGTCGAGGGGTGTTGGACGTGTTGGACGCGAGGCTCGTCGCCAAGGGCAGGAAGATGCCGTCGACGATCTCGGCGATCGTCTCCGGCGAGGCTGGCCGCATTGACATGAAGAGTTCATGGCGGAGCAGGTCGCCGGGCAGCGCCTTGATGCGATCCGGCAGCGGGTTCGGCCCGAGTTCGCCTCGGGTGACGGCACGTTCGAGTATCACGTCCATCAGCGAGCGGCCTTCGGGTAGGAACAGGCTGCGAAACCGCGCGGGGGTGCCGCCCTCCTGATCGAAGTACGCACCGAGTTGGACGGTGAACAGCCCGATGAGTCCCGACCTCCGGTCGTTCACCTCGTACAGGACGGCGAGCACGTCGTCGCGGAGGCTGCCGGTGTCCGGGGCCTCGATCACGTCGATCTGACCGCGGTGTCGAATCGCGGCCTCCAACAGATCCGTTCGCGACGGCCAGCGTCGGTACAGCACCGAACGCGCTGTCCCCGACCGGCTCGCGACGGCGTCAATCGTGAACCTCTCGTAGCCGGCCTCGAGCAACTGATCCCATGCCGCGTCAAGGATCGCGGACTCCAATGCGGCGCCGCGGCGGCGCGACCCGGCGGGTGCTGTAGAGGACACTTGCGTAGCTTATCGCGTGCTGTTAACTTCGGCAGATAAGCAACAATCGTGTATCTAATGTCGAAGGAGTATGTCGATGCCGCATCGCAGCGCCCTCGTTTCCGGCGCAAGCATCGCTGGCCCGGTCCTGGCCTTCTGGCTCGCGGAGGCTGGCTGGGACGTGACCGTTGTCGAACGGGCCGAGCGCCTCCGTACAAGCGGATATCCCGTCGACGTCCGCGGTACGGCGGTCGAGGTCATCCGACGGATGGGCCTGCAGGACGCGCTCGCGGCGGCACGGTACCGCCACGCTCCGATTACACTGCTCACGCCCGGAGGCCGTCGGCTGACCACGTTGGACTTCGGTGCCCTGCTCAATGACACGGCCGCCGGCGACGTGGAGATCACACGGGGAGAACTCGGAAGGATCCTGTACGAGGCCAGCACTGACCGGGTGACCTACGCCTTCGGGGACTCGATCACCGGCATCCAGCAGGCCGACGCGGGGGTGAACGTCACGTTCGCGGTCCGCGCGCCGCAGTCATTCGATGTCGTGATCGGGGCCGACGGCATCCACTCCAATGTGCGCCGCCTGGTCTTCGGTCCCGAGCAGGAATACATCCGACATCTCGGGCCGCTGGCCGCCATCTGGGACCTACCGGCGGAAAGCTTCGAGCCGGGCGACGGCTTCATGTACTCGCACGCCGGACGGACCGTCACCGTCGAACGGCCCACCGATCGCGAACCGGCACGCGCCTTCCTGGCCTTCGTCCACGACGATCCGGGTTCGGTGAACACGCGCGACCGGGCCACCGCCGTCGCGGCGATCCAAGCTGCATTCGCCGACGACCGCTGGCGCACAGCCGATGTCATCGACACGGTGGCCAGCGCCGAGGACGTCTACTTCGACACCGTCAGCCAGATCCGGATGGATCGGTGGAGCGCCGACCGAGTCGCGTTGGTCGGTGACGCAGCCTACGCGCCGGCGTTCCTGTCCGGCCAAGGCACCAGCATCGCGATCGCGGGTGCCTACGTGCTGGCGAGCGAACTCGTCCGGCACGAGCACCCGCACGCCGCGTTCGAGGCCTACGAAAGCAGACTGCGCCGCTACGTCGAGAAGAACCAGGACCTGGCGCTGCGGACCGACTCGTCGGTGATCGCTCGCAGCCGGATGGATCTGTGGCGACGCAACATCCGCCTGTTGCTCGTGCCGCTCCTGCAGCGGCTCGGACTCGCGGCGACGTCGAGGCCCCCGCTCCGCGAGGCGGCGACGGATCTGACGCTGGGGGCCGATGATCTGCGGCGGATCCGCAGTGAACACCGACCGCCGACTCGGAGTCCTCGAACCGGAACTGTCGGATAGCTACAAAACCCTGCCCGTCTCGCATGTAAACATGCGGGATGGATCAAATTCCGTCTCGGATCTTTAGGTCGGATTGGGGCCTGGTAGGCGACACCGCCTGGTTGAGCTCAGTCGGGAGAGCGTTCGCCTGAAAAGCGCAAGGCCGGCAGTTTGGACTTCCATCGGTTGCGTCGTCCCTGGTGGAACTCGCGGACGCGACTAAGGCCTCGCTGCTCCATGCGCGCACCAAGCGCGTTGGCGACATCGCGTCGCGAGAATCCGTTAGTCCGCCAAACGACGAGCGTGCTCAGCACGTTCTGGATGACGACGTGATGGAGGACGATTGTGCGCCTGCCAGGTCCGGTTGCCGACTCCAGGAGCAGCTGCTCAGCGGGTGGCCAAGGCTCATTGATGGCTAGTGGTGCGGACAACAACGTCAACTGCACAAAGTCGTCAACAGTGTTTCTCGGGGAAGGCCTGGCGGTGACGGCCGCCGTGACGTCGTCGTAGAAAAGCTTCGTGAGCTCCCAGACTGCCTCTTGCTCTGGTTCGTCGTCGAGTCTGGCCATCGGGCTCACGTCGTGAAATCTGCGGCTCCAGTCGGTCAGGAAGCGGATCCAAAAAGCGACGTCTTCCTGCATGGCGTCGCGTCGCTGATTCACCCGTGCAAATCTGAACCCCAAGAGGACGCCGCACAAAGTAACCAATCCGCCGCCGACGGTCTGCAGTAGTGCGAGCCATAGCCTGAACCACTCGTCGGGACTCATAGCGGATCATCATCCTGTATCCACCACACCACCCGACCGCGGTGTTCCTTGCTGGTTGCCATGCGCATCAGTGTGGCCCGTCGGTCCGACACCACTCAGACCAACCGGACAGCCCCACGATCCTGGTGCGTCTGCCACAGCGCGACGCAGCGTCGTGGTGATCCGGCTGAGCGGCAAGCCGGCAGCGGTAGGCCCGATAACACTCAGGCGTCGGATCCGGGACTTGGTGGACCTTCCGAAATGTGGATAGCACCCGGAACCCGACCGCCCCAGAGTCCGAGATCTCCGATACTGGTTTGTGTTTCGGCTCTTTCGGGTTTGAGAATCCAGGAACCCGCACTATTTAGGACAAGGGCGATCAGGAGCCCGCGCTGTGGATGCCACCCAACGGTGCCTTCCACTGCCAGTACGCGATGCAGTTCATCGCTGTGCTACATGGTTATGGGCTTCCCGTTGATGAGCCATCCGTGCCGGCGTTGCGGGAAGCTGCGTTGTCTTGCCCGACAAACTGATTTGCAGTGCCGCTTCAAACGCCCGTGTCAACGGTTTTCGAATATTGACCCTCTGCGGTTCTCTGAATTTTGACCCATACAGGTCATTGATAATTGGCGAGGCGGCTTAAGTTAAAGCGCAAGCTGGCTTGTCGTGGTCCCGTCGAAGAGTCACGAGCTTCACCGACGAGCCCAGCGCGGCAGCAGCGAAAACTGTGCTGCAGCCCGACGTGCAGAAACGGGTCCCGACCCGCTCCGCCGGGCAATTTGCGACGTCTCATTTGTAAAGAAAAGCGGTCGGAGGTCTTGTCTCGCAGTTGTGGCCGAACCTCTGGGTGACCAGACGTCGTACGCGACTACAACCGAAACGAATTGAGCGGCTGCTCGTTAAGTACTGCCAGTGCTGGGTGCGGGCTTGAGGCCGGCAGCGATCGTTGCGAGTTGCTCGCTTGTGAGGTTGTCTGATGTGAGGAATACGAGCGTTCCGTCGCGTTCAAGGTTTGCCTGGGCTTGAGGCCATTCGGCTGGACTGACCCTGATCGACGTCCCACCGCGGGCCACCACTTGCCAGTTCTCGTCGTTGATCATGCTCCCGAAGTGGGAAGCACGGTCAGCTGCAGCCACCTGCGAGATCGAGACGCTCTGGTGTCCGTCGACCGAACGGTAGCTCAGCGAGACCTGCGCCGGCGATGGTGGCCGCGCACAGGCTTCAATGAACATGCAGCGCAGCTGCCAGCCGGCGGCCACGCGGTCTGGCATGAAAACGGTGAAGGGGGCGCGCTGCTGTGCTTCGGTGAGCGTGATGTGGTGCAGGTCGCGACGGCGATCTCGGAACGGCTGGATCTGTTCGCCTTCTGGTGGCGCGAACTGGAAGGTCTCGGCGGGGATCGGCTCGTCGAAGCGGATCGCGAGCGTGGTGATCTGGTGGAAGGGCTGCTCGTTGCGGATCGCGGTGACCGTCAGTAGCACTCCGCGGTCCTGGTCGACCTCGAGCTGGTAGTGCTGGGCGCCGATGCCGAGTTCGTTGAGCTCGGAGAGAAAGGGGTGGCGTGGATTGGGTGGGCGGGGGGTGGCGTGAGCTGTGACGGTGGCTCTGCCCGCAACCTGGGAATTGCCGGTCACCCGAAAGCGCAGCGAGCTGAGCAGCGGTATGGGATTGAGCATGACTTGGAGCCGCTGTCCGACGCTGCTGACGGCGCTCGGATTGTCCTGGTTGCTCATGGCGCCCCTGTGCTCGTCCCAGAACCACCACAGTGGACCGTCAGCGACGCCGTAGTAGCCGTCCCGGCGGCCCCCGTGCAGCTCTTCGCGGAAGCGTTGGCCCTCGCGCCAGATGCGCACCGTCTCTTCGGTCTCCGGGGGCGCGGGCTCGCCACTAGTGCTGACGGCGGAGGCGGTGGCGACTGCCGCGCCGCGCCGCTTCTGCTCCTCGGTGTTGGCGCGGAACGCCTCCTGCAGGCGCTGTTCGTGGCGCCAGGTGCGGTAGGTCGCTTGGACGGTTCGAAACCGGTCATCAGTGCCGTGCAGCAACGCCAGCAACGTGCCAAGCTCGACCTGATCGCCAGTCGTGCGGTGCGGCACCTCAGACATGGGATCACAGTAGACCGCGGGCCATGTCACGCCAGCCATGGATGCAGCGGCGCAACGCCATGACCGTCGTGCCGGACTGCGTTGCGTCTCGAATCCAGAGATTGGGGAGTGATCAAATCCTGCCTCAGATCGGGTCCGCTGTCTGAGCTCGTCAGCGCCAGTGCGATTTGAAAGGCGGTGACCGTACTGGATTCCGTGGATCGCGTAACCGACAGTTCAGTTATATGGTCAGGATCGGTCAGTCGACGTGAACGATTTCTGTGAACCGCTCGCCGTTTTCGGACCGCCACCTGACCTGGATCACGATGTCGAATCCTTCGGGAAGAACAGAATGCTCGTGGACACTTTGAACGCCCCCGGTCGGCCCGAAGAAGACCGGCCGTTTGCGTCGTAGGTCGACACAAAAGTTCAGGTAGCACGGCGGTCCCGATGGGGAGGACAGCCGGTCTGCGCGATAGGGCGGAACGGTTCGCGCCGTCTCGAGAACTCGGTCGGAGGTCGTGACGCTGACCTCGTACGCGGTGTCGTCTCCAACGTTGGCGACGTATGTGTGTCGGGGGTCGCTGTCCCATCGACCGGCCTGCCAAGTCGCACATGGCCGGCTCGAATCGAGGGGCTGAGTCGAGCCGGCTTGCCGTTCAGACCGCGCTTTGTAGGCGACGACTGCGATTAGTAGAAGGGTGAGTGCCGCCAAGACCAGCAACAGCACCAAAAACAGGGTCGACGGAGGCCACCAAGGGGCGAACACGAAGAAGGTTCCCCCTGCAAGTAGCAGCGATATTGACACGACTGCCTTCGCAGTGCCCACAAACGGATCGTAAGCCGCTTGCCAACCTCAATGACAGCGTTACCACCCTCCGATGAGCCGGCCATAGTCCTATACAGACAAGCCAGCCGAAGACGGCCACCATTGACCCTGTCTCGTTTCTAGAGATTCGAGACAGATCAGATCCAGGTTGTTCCGAGGATGTTTTCCCAGGTGAGCAGCTCCTGCGCAGTCTCGTTTCTTGTCTCGCATGCAAAGTCCCACATCTCGGCTGAGCCGCGGGGTGAGTCGGGCCGCTTCACGGGGGGTGCAGATGGCGGCGTAGCGGGTTAAGGGCGTGCGTCGGTGGGCCTGTGGTCAGTCAGCGCGGCGGTCTTTGGCCAGCAGTTCGCGCCGAGCGCGGGTGCGGTGGGAGTCCCCGGTGAGGGTGAAGACTTCGGCGTGGTGCACGAGTCGGTCGATCATGGCCGCGGCGACGACATCATCGGAGAAGGTCTCTCCCCAGCGCCCGAACGGCAAATTTGAGGTGACCAAAATCGAGCCGATCTCATAGCGGGAGGCGATGAGTTGGAAGAACAGGTTCGCCGCGTCCTGATCGAAGGGGATGTAACCGACTTCGTCAATGATGATGAGCTTGTATCGGCGGATCTTTTTCAGCTCAGCTTCGAGCCTGTTGGCGTGGTGTGCTGCGCCGAGGCGGGCGATCCAGTTGGAGGCGGTGTCAAACAGCACCGAGTAGCCGGCGTGGGCGGCTTTGATACCCAGCCCGATCGCCAAGTGGGTCTTGCCGATTCCTGGTGGCCCGAGCAGGATCACGTTCTCCGCCTTTGGCACGAATGTCCCGGTTGCCAAGTGGGCCAACACATCACGGCGCAGCGAAGGCAGGTGATCGAGGTTGAAGTCTTCGAGCGTCTTGATCTGCGGGAAGTGGGCGGTGCGGATCCGCATGATGGTGCCCGCGGATTCCCGGTCGGCGACCTGACGTTGTAGCAATGCCGCCAAGTATTCCTCGTGTGACCAGTTCTCGTCGCGGGCCTGCTCCGCGAGTTCTTCCCAGCATCGGCCGATCGTGGGTGTTTTGAGCACCCGTGTCAGGTAGGCCAACAAAGACGGCAGCCCGTCTGCAGGTGCAGCCGATTTCGGTGACGATGCGGTGATCGTTTTGGCTTTCGCGGCCGTGGTGGTCATGGAGTAAGTTCCGTTCTGATAGGCGAGCCGGCGGTTGATGCTGTTGTGTCGGTGGTGAAGTCGACCCCAAACAGTGCGTCATAGTCCGGCAGGGCGCGTAACGAGACGCGGTGCCCGTCGAGGTGGTGCCGGGTGGTGTGGCTCCGGCGGCGCTCGTGTGCGAACTGGTGCCTCAGGGTCGCCGCGGTGCTCACGTGTGCGGGATCGGTGATCACCGCATGTTTGGCCCAGCACCGCTGATGCCGGCCCACCACCTGACCGTCGCAGGACGCCAGAACCTCCTCAAGGCTGGCGCTGACGTCAACGAACCTTCCGATCACTCGCGGGTCCACCGAGTAGTCCACAGTGTCGACGCGGACGTAGTAATCACGGGCCAACCGGACCCGATAGCTCAGGCCAATCGGCGGCGGTGGGACCGGCGGTAGCGGCAGCATCGCCTGGTAGTCGGCCTCGAGCAGATCGACGGGGCGGCCTCTGATGGCTCGCACGGTTCGGGTGTTGGCCCGTAGCAACCACTCGTTGAGTTGAGCGTTAAAATCCGTGGGGGCGTCGAAGTGTCGGCCGGGCAGAAACGAGGTCTCGAGGTAGCCGTTGGCCCGCTCGACCACGCCCTTGTACTCGGGGTCGCGCGGCGGGGCCAGCTGGATCCGTATCGCCAGGGTGCCCGCGAAAGCTACCGCCGGCGGGGTGAGGCGCCCTGTGCCGCCGATGGCGGCCTCCCGATCCCACACCAGCGTCCGCGGGACCCGGCCCAGCGCGCAAATCAGCGACCACATTCCCGACAAGATGTCCCCGCCCTGCCGAGACGGGATCATCGTCGCCGAGATATATCGGGAGTAACCACACACCATGACCAGCACCGGCAACACCCGCTGCTGGCCCCCGCCCACCGGAATCAACGGTTTCGGGAACCACAAATCGCACTGGCCGATCTCGCCCGGACGGTAGACAAACCGGTCCACCGGATCGACGCCGACATACTCAGGGCGAATGACGGCAAGCCGTTTCTTCAACGGCGACAACGAATACGGCCAGCCGATGCGCTCGGCGACGACCGTTGCCGGCATCCGCGGCCACTCAGTCAGCAACGCCCGGATTTGGGACTCGTAGCTATCCACCACCGAGCCAGGACTCACTCGCGTGTACTTTGGCGGCCGGTCCGACGTCAACGCCGCGCGCACGGTATTGCGCGACACCGCCATCCGACGGGCAATCTCCCGAATCGGCACACCCTCAGCCCGACGCAACCGGCGGATCTCCGCCCAGTCCTCCACCTTGATCACCCTCCAACCGTCCCGGGGGTGGGTCACTTTTCCGGGAACCGCAAAGGGTCAGTTTTCAGGAAGCGTCAACAGCCCGGAGCACCAGTGCTATTGGCTTCATAAGCCGCCCACCAACTGGCTTTGTCCTAGAACGTGCCCGGCGTCGTTGGGATGGTGGGATCGCCAACACGGAAGGACATGAAAGTGCACGTGGACTACGACAGCTCAACGCGATGCTTCCGAATCCGGGAATTTCCGTATGGCCACACCGGGCACGAACGTGGCTCCCTCGGCACCGTCAGCGCAGCGTCGGGCAATAATGCCCGAGCAGTACCCGGGTCAGTTGCTCACCCCGCACCGTGATCGCCCGCATATCTGGCCAGGCCATCGTGGCGAAGTTCGTCGGATACCGCTCCACCTGTTCTCGGGTCACCAGATCATGCACCGGCACAGGCAGTTTGGTATCGACCATCCCCAGATAGACGTGAACGAACCCTTGGATCTGCCCGCTCTCGCCGGCCAGATGGATCCGGGTGCGGGCAGCGTCCTGGGTTTTGCCGTAGGTAATGTCGAAGGCCTGCTTCAAGCGCAGCGGCAAAAACCGCGCCGCTTCTCGGGTGGTGCGGCCGCGGCCGGCGTCAACGGCAATGAGGTAGTCCAGGTTGTAGACGTGGTCACTGTAGCGGGCTGAGCGGCCCGGCAGCAGCGGCGAGAGGCCCAGGTTGTCGTACACACCGCCATCGGTCATCACCAGCTGTCGACGACTCACCGCACCTCGGCGATCGCGAAACTCGTAGTGCCGTGTCAAGGCGGGCAGCAGCGCCGGGTACGCCGCCGAGGCCGCGACCGCCTCGGCCACCGGCACCGCCGCGGTGATCGCACCGTAGGCCGAACACGAGCTAACCTGGCTGCCGAACCGCACCGCATTACCTGAGGCCATATCGGTGGCCGACAACACGGTTGCCAGATCTGGGTGGGTCACCGCTTCCAGCAGCCTCTGCCCGAACGGGCGGGCACCAAGAGCATTCACCAGACTGTCGGTGCGGCTGTGCGAGCGCGTCCGGTTGGATATCAGCGCCCTGCCGACGCTGCCCACATTGCGGACCGTGGCCGTCGGGGTGAAAGTGCGCCGCACCAACTCGGCCTGTAGCCCTGAGTGCAACAGGGAGATGACCGAGGCCTCGAACTCCGCGAAATCCTCTGGC
>NZ_LZLL01000162.1:0-6097 GCF_001669335.1 Mycobacterium sp. 1245852.3
ACCTCGCTGGCGTGGCTCACCGCAGCGGGCCCGCAGTTCCAACCGTCGGCGTCGGTGGAGGTCCGGCTGCGCCGCGGGACCGTCGTCGTCGAGCTCGACACCTCGGGCACCATCGACGTCGCCGCCGAAAGTCGCCGCCTGGAAAAGGACCTGGCCGCGGCGCACAAGGAGCTCGCGTCGACCACCGCCAAACTGGCCAACGAGGACTTCCTAGGCAAGGCGCCGCAACACGTCGTCGACAAGATCCGGGACCGTCAGCGCCTGGCCCAGGAGGAGACCGAGCGGATCAACGCGCGGCTAGCCGGGCTGCAGTGAGCGTTCGATGACCGAGCCCGAGTGGCCGCAGGACGAGGTTCCCACCGAGCTTCCCGACCCGGTCCCCACCCCCGACGAGATCGCGTCGCTGTTACAGGTCGAACACCTGCTGGACCAGCGCTGGCCGGAGACCAAGCTCGAGCCCAGCCTGACCCGGATCAGCGCGTTGCTGGACCTGCTGGGCTCCCCGCAGCTGGCCTACCCGTCGATCCACGTGGCGGGCACCAACGGCAAGACCTCGGTGGCCCGGATGATCGACGCGCTGATCACCGCGCTGCACCGGCGCACCGGGCGCACCACCAGCCCGCACCTGCAATCGGCGGTCGAACGCATCTCGATCGACTCCAAGCCGATCAGCCCGGCCCGGTACGTGGCCACCTATCGCGAGATCGAGCCGTTCGTGCAGATGGTCGATGCGCAGTCGCAGGCCGACGGTGGGCCGGCGATGAGCAAGTTCGAGGTGCTGACCGCGATGGCGTTCGCCGCATTCGCCGACGCCCCCGTCGACGTCGCGGTCGTCGAGGTGGGGATGGGCGGCCGCTGGGACGCCACCAACGTGATCAACGCCCCGGTCGCCGTCATCACCCCGGTCTCCATCGACCACGTCGAATACCTGGGCGACGACCTCGCCGGCATCGCGGGGGAGAAAGCCGGCATCATCACCCGCGCGCCCGAGGGAGCGCCGGATACCGTGGCCGTCATCGCGCGTCAGGCGCCCGAGGCGATGGAAGTGTTGTTGGACCGAACCGTGCAGGCCGACGCCGCGGTGGCCCGCGAGGATTCGGAGTTCGCGGTGCTGGGCCGTCAGGTGGCGATCGGCGGGCAGGTGCTGCAGCTGCAGGGCCTCGGCGGGGTGTATTCGGATGTCTATCTGCCGCTGCACGGCGAACACCAGGCGCACAACGCCGTGCTGGCCCTCGCGGCTGTCGAGGCGTTTTTCGGCGCCGGTGCGCAGCGCCAGCTCGACGTCGACGCGGTTCGCGCCGGTTTCGCCGCCGTCGCCAGCCCCGGCCGGCTCGAGCGGATGCGCAGCGCCCCAACGGTATTCATCGACGCCGCGCACAATCCCGCCGGCGCGGCCGCGCTGGCGCAGACCCTGGCCGACGAGTTCGACTTCCGCTATCTCGTCGGGGTGCTCAGCGTGCTCGCCGATAAGGACGTCGACGGCATTCTCGCCGCCCTGCAGCCGGTGTTCGACGCCGTCGTGATCACGCACAACGGATCCCCGCGGGCACTCGACGTCGAATCGCTGGCCCTGGCCGCGCGCGAGCGGTTCGGGCCCGACCGCGTGAGCACCGCCGAGGACCTGCGCGACGCCATCGACGTCGCGACCGCGCTGGTGGATGACGCCGCGACCGACGGGCCGGCCGAAGCGTTCTCCGGTACCGGCATCGTCATCACCGGCTCGGTCGTCACCGCCGGGGCGGCCCGGACCCTGTTCGGTCGTGATCCGCAATGACCGACGTCCCCGAGAACCCCGACGAGCAGGCCCCGGCGCCGCAGGCCGACCCGTGGCGGAGCTTTGGCGCGGTGATGGCGTTGACGCTGATCCTGGAAGCGATCGTGGTGTTGCTGGCGATCCCGGTGGTGGGTGCGGTCGGCGGCGGCCTGACGACGGTGTCGCTGAGCTACCTGATCGGGCTGGCCGTGCTGCTGATCCTGATGGCCGGCGTGCAGCGCAAACCCTGGGCGATCTGGGCCAACCTGGGGGTCCAGGCGATCCTGCTGGCCGGCTTCGCGGTCTATCCGGGGGTGGGGTTCATCGGCGTGCTGTTCACCGGGCTGTGGGCCCTGATCGCCTACTTCCGGGCCGAGGTCCGGCGCCGCCAGGGCTAGCGGCGCGGGTCGGCGATGACCTCCCGACCGCCGTCGCCCGACTCTTCGCCGCCCGGTTATGTACGCTGTCCGCCGTGACCGAACGGACATTGGTACTGATCAAGCCCGATGGCGTCCAGCGGCACCTGGTGGGGGAGATCATCGGCCGCATCGAGCGCAAAGGCCTCTCCATCACCGCGCTGGAGCTCCGGGCGGTCAGCCGCGACCTTGCCGCCCAGCACTACGCGGAGCACGAGGGCAAGCCGTTCTTCGACTCGCTGCTGGAGTTCATCACCTCCGGACCGGTGGTGGCGGCCATCGTGGAGGGGCCCCGCGCGATCGCCGCGTTTCGGCAGCTCGCGGGCGGGACCGACCCGGTGGAAAAGGCGATTCCCGGCACCATCCGCGGCGACTTCGGGCTCGAGACGCAGCTCAACCTGGTGCACGGGTCGGATTCCACCGAATCCGCGAAGCGGGAAATCGCGCTCTGGTTTCCCAACGCGTAGAGCTGCGGTGATGGCGCCGCGGCGCGGTCCGCAGCGACTTTGCTGGCGCGGGCTGGCTCAGGTGTGGCTGGGACCGCCACGTGATGTGGGATACTGGTCTCGGGTGAACGTCGCCGGACCGGCGACAGACACCCGAATGAAGACTTAGACAAGCGCGACCAATAGCCCCGTCGCCTTGGTTCGCTGCATGTCAGGCCGTCATTCAGCACGGCGCCGAGTGGGTCTGCGATCCTGGGCCGCTCGGGGCGAGACCATCACAAGTCCGGGAGAAGTGACCCGGGCCCATAGCGAAGCCCTCGCGTGGCCGCGTCGCAACGACGCGCCCGGGGGCTTGAGGAGAATACGTGGTAGACGGTGCACCGACTGCAGACCCATCAGAAGAATCGACTCGGCCGCAGGAACTGCCGGACCGCCTGAGAGTTCATTCGCTGGCCCGAACGTTGGGAACCACCAGCAAGCGGGTGCTGGACGCGCTCAGCGAGCTCGACGGGCGCATCCGCAGCGCGCATTCCACCGTGGACCGCGACGACGCGGTGCGGGTGCGAGACCTGCTGGCGGCCGCACAGCCCGCCGGAACCCCGGAAGATGCGGACCCCGCGCCGGCGGCCGCAGCCGAGGAGCCCGAATCCCGGCTGCTGCTCGAGACCCCCGACACCGCCGCCGAGCGGCCGCATTACATGCCGTTGTTCGTCGCACCCCAGCCGATCGACGCCCGCGAGGACGACGCCGGCAGCGACGACGATGGCGACGACTCGGATGACGCCGACTCCGACGATGACGAGCAGGCCGACCGGCCGTCGAACAAGCGGCGCCGCCGCGGCCGCCGCGGTCGCGGTCGCGGACGCGGTGAGCAGGGCGGACCCGACGGCCAGGGCGACGACGGCGACGACGACGAGGGCCAACCGCGGGGCAAGAAGGGCGGCCAACCCGACTCCGGCGACGCCGAGGACTCCGACGGCCAGGACACCGACGACTCGGACGATTCCGACGACTCCGACAACGGTGACGACGGTTCGGCGGATGGCGGCAATCGGCGCCGCCGCCGGCGCCGCCGCCGCAAATCCGGATCCGGCGACGACAACGACGAGGGCTCGTCGCCCGACGATCCGCCGAACACCGTGGTGCACGAGCGCCCGCCCCGCAACGGCAAGGGCGGCGGCGGAGACGACTCCGCCAGCGCCAACAACGAGATCAAGGGCATCAACGGCTCGACGCGGCTGGAGGCCAAGCGGCAGCGGCGCCGGGACGGCCGCGATGCCGGACGGCGCCGCCCCCCGGTGCTGACCGAGGCCGAATTCCTGGCCCGCCGCGAGGCCGTCGAGCGGATGATGGTCGTGCGCGACCGGGTCCGCACCGAGCCGCCGCACCAGGGCTCGCGCTACACCCAGATCGCGGTGCTCGAGGACGGCATCGTCGTCGAGCACTTCGTCACGTCGGCCGCGTCGGCCTCGCTGGTGGGCAACATCTACCTGGGCATCGTCCAGAACGTGCTGCCGTCGATGGAGGCGGCGTTCGTCGACATCGGCCGCGGCCGCAACGGTGTGCTCTATGCCGGTGAGGTCAACTGGGAAGCCGCCGGGCTCGGCGGATCCGATCGCAAGATCGAACAGGCGCTCAAACCGGGCGACTACGTCGTCGTCCAGGTCAGCAAGGACCCGGTCGGACACAAGGGCGCGCGGCTGACCACGCAGGTGTCACTGGCGGGCCGCTACCTGGTCTACGTGCCGGGGGCGTCGTCGACCGGGATCAGCCGCAAGCTGCCCGACACCGAACGTCAGCGGCTCAAAGAGATCCTGCGCGAAGTGGTGCCGTCCGACGCGGGTGTGATCATCCGCACGGCGTCCGAGGGCGTCAAAGAAGAGGACATCCGCAGCGACGTCACCCGCCTGCAGGAGCGCTGGCAACAGATCGAGGCCAAGGCCATCGAGATCAAGGAGAAGGCCGCCGGCGCCGCGGTGGCGCTCTACGAAGAGCCCGACGTGCTGGTCAAGGTCATCCGCGACCTGTTCAACGAGGACTTCGCCGGCCTCATCGTGTCCGGTGAAGAAGCCTGGACCACCATCAACGATTACGTGAATTCGGTTGCGCCCGACCTGGTTTCGAAGCTGAACAAATACGAAACCGCCGAGAACGGTCCCGATGTGTTCGCGGTGCACCGCATCGACGAGCAACTCGCCAAGGCGATGGAACGCAAGGTGTGGCTGCCCTCGGGCGGCACGCTGGTGATCGACCGGACCGAGGCCATGACGGTGGTCGACGTCAACACCGGCAAGTTCACCGGGTCCGGCGGCAACCTCGAGCAGACGGTCACCAAGAACAACCTCGAGGCGGCCGAGGAGATCGTGCGCCAGCTGCGGCTGCGCGACATCGGCGGCATCGTGGTCATCGACTTCATCGACATGGTGCTCGAGTCCAACCGCGACCTGGTGCTGCGCCGGCTGACCGAGGCGCTGGCCCGCGACCGCACCCGCCATCAGGTGTCCGAGGTGACGTCGCTCGGCCTGGTCCAGCTGACCCGCAAGCGGTTGGGCACCGGCCTGATCGAGGCCTTCTCGACGTCGTGTCCGAATTGCGGTGGCCGCGGGATCCTGCTGCACGCCGACCCGGTGGACTCGGCCTCGTCGAACGGGCGCAAGTCCGAATCCGGTGGCGGCGGCCGCCGGGGCAGGCGCAAGAAGAACAAGGCCGAAGAGCAGGTGGTGGCCAAGGTGCCCGCCCACGCTCCGGGCGAGCATCCGATGTTCAAGGCGATGGCCGCCGGCTCCTCGACGCAGGGCGACTCCGAGGACGACTCCGACGAGGCCACTGAAGCCACCGACGAGCTGGAGCAGGAGAAGGCGGCGCGCGGCGTCGAGGACACCGACCAAGAGGACTTCGACGAGGACACCGACGACGAGGACACCGACGACGAGGACACCGAGGACTCGGACGACGAGGACGATGAAGACACCGACGACGAGGACTCGGACGACGACGACCTCGACGACGACGACGACGACGAGGACATCGACGACGAAGAGGACCTCGGCGACGATGACGAGGATCTCGAGCTCGACGACGACGACGAGGACCTGGACACCGAGGACGACGATTCCGACGACACCGACGCCGGCCAGTTCTCCGGTGGGGCCGAACAGGCCGGACCGGCTCGGCCCCGACGCAGGCGCGCGGCGGGCCGGCCGGCCGGCCCGCCGATCCACGCGGACTGAGCCGGTCATGCCCGGTTTGACCCTGTAGCCGCTGGTCACGTACCCTTGGACAGTTGTCGTCAGGCCGGACGAGGAAAACTTCGGCCGGCGGCAGCGGGACTCCCGGGTAATCGGCGCAGGCCCGCACCCAGACCCACCACGTGCACCGCGGCTGGTTGGCGCGCGACGCGCAGAGCAGCGGCTAGAAGAAGGAGCAGAACGACGATGGCGACCTACGCAATCGTGAAGACGGGCGGCAAGCAGTACAAGGTC